>JBBRKB010000100.1:0-10873 GCA_038218385.1 Cytophagales bacterium
AACAAGTGATCAAGCCAAGAAATAGTGCGAGTCCCTACGTATTGTTTGAAAACTTACGCACAAAACTGCTGAACGATGCGCGATCCAATGCTATTGAAGACATGGGCGCAGGATCGGCCTATCTCAAAACCAGCACGCGGATGATAAAGGACATCGCGCGCACAAGCCTCACTCCCAAAAAATATTGCCAACTGTATGATCGCCTGATACAGTTTATGAATTGTCAAAATATTTTAGAGCTGGGCACTTCGTTTGGTATCAACACCTTGTATCTGGCAAATGATAAAGCCCGAAAGGTTACCACTTTTGAAGGGGCTGAAGAAATTGCGTTTATCGCTAACACAACATTTGAATTTGCCGGTGCATCCAACATTCGTCTCATTAAAGGTAATATTGATAAGACACTTCCTGATTTTGTTCTCTCCAGCACTCCGCTTGATATGGCGTTGATCGATGCTAATCATCGTTACCAACCCACTATAAAATACTTTGACCTTATAAGCAGCATTATATCGGCCAATGGTGTTGTTGTCATGGACGATATTCACCAGTCATCCGAGATGGAGCATGCCTGGCATGAGCTTCGTTCAAGGGCTGAAGTCCATGCGAGTGTAGACTTGTTTAAATGTGGTATTTTGTTTTTCGATCCAAGCCTGAACAAGCAACATGTGGTTATAGAGTATTAAAGACTTGACATAAAGAACAATTGAACTAATTTAGCGGTAGAATTGAATTTTCAACCATGAGCGAACCAACATACGAACCTTCATCGTCAAATCCACAACAAAACAAAGGCAACAATAAAATCATATTTGTCATTGTGGGCATGGCCATCATAATCATTCTTCAAGGATTAAAAATCTATTTTGATTCTCGAGAAAAGTCAGAACTCAAAACGGAGAAGACTACCATTGAAGAAGAGTATGCTGTTACGCTTCAAAAGCTGGAAGACCTTAAAGTAGAGCTAGACCAGCGCATTGCTGAAATTACTAAACTCGGTGGTGATGTAAGTGACCTTGAAAAAGCAAAAGAAGAAATTGAAACACAGCTCAAGCGGCAGACACGTGCCAATGGTAAGGTGATCAAAGATTTAAAAGACAAAGTGGAGGGCTATGAACAATTGCTCAAAAACAAAGACGAAGAAATCGAAAAACTTCAATCCGTGAATAAGGAACTGTTTACCGAAAACCGTTCGCTAAAAACAGAAAAAAATCAATTGGGTGATTCAATCAACAAACTTTCGCAAACAAAAGAAGAACTCGCTACCAAAGTAGCCATTGCCTCACACCTGAAGGTGGAGAACATGCGCATCGTAGCCTTAAATGACCGAGGAAAAGAGCGCGAATCCCCTTTCAAAAATAAACAAGTAGGCCAATTGAAAATAGAATTTAACCTTGCTGAAAATAACGTGGCTCCGATAGAAGGAAAGAAGATCATGGTGCGCATCGTTGATCAAAACGATCAGGTATTATTTGATGTAGCGCGGGGTTCAGGCACATTTATGTTTAATAGTAAGGAAGAATTTTATACCGCCGCACAAGACATACTGTTTGATAATACACATCAGAAACTTTCTTTCTTGTATGACAAAGGATCTGACTATGCCGCGGGTAGTTACACTTTAGAAGTTTACACAGATGACTATCTGATGGGCTCCGGTAAATTTGTTGTGAAGTAAAAAGTAGAATATCTCCCTTCAGATTTAGCGCCAAGCGGTTAAGGCTTGAAATCCCTTATTAAGTTTTTTACATTTCAAATGAGTGTAAATTATTGGTAATAGATTTTGAGTTAGCCTATGAATCTTGATCCCCGAACTTGGTGTAATTAATCGTCTAGCTTAAACAGATAAAGTGCATTGTCATAGAACAATTTCCTTTGATCAGTGATAGAATAGTTGGAAACGACTTCCTTTAATATTTCTATCCATCTTGCCAACGGCATATTCTTTAAACATACCGGCCAATCCCCAGCAAATATGACCCTATCCATGCTAAATGATTCAAGACAGTGATTAATAATCGTTGCCAGATCAACAGCCGCTAGTGGATAGTTAGGAACCCTGCTAACTAGGCCGGAAATTTTACAAACTATATTTTCCTGTTGTGAAATAAGTTCAATGTCCCTCATCCATTGATCGGGATCATGTTTGGGTTTTCTTGGTGCTTTCTCAGTTACCATGAAAGCGACAGGATCGGCATTTCCACAATGATTAAGAATAAATTGAGTGTCGGGACAGTTGGCAATTAATGCATTGCCAATAGGTAGCCACTCCGGTGATAAATTAAGATCAAAACTGAGCCCCATCTCTCCAAGCAGTCTTATGTTTTTGATTACCTGGGGTAAGAGCATTTCTTCTTTATTAGAAAAAAAATAACGGATTCCTTTTAAAAATGGGTTTCCTTCAAATGTATCCATGTACGACTCAAAATTCTGATCTGTTGGATTTGCACAAATGACAGCTGCTACGGTTGGATTATCCGGATTTTTAGCGAGTGCAAGTGCCCATTGAGCTTCTTCATTTCGTAGTTCTTCCGGCACAGCTACCTCCATATAAATTGCCTTTACAACACCTGAACCTTCAATAGCAGTTTGGTAGTCGTCCATCAGGAAATTTATATCCAGCGGCGGGGACACCCAACCTAAAGGGAATTTGCTGAGATCCCAGAGATGCTGATGAGTATCTATTATGGAGAGCTGCGTATCCGTCCTACAGGATGGTAAATACAATGAAGTTGTCAGCGCAACAAGTGAAGTGTTTTTTACAAAAGTCCTTCTATTCATTTCTTTGGTGCATTGAATTAGGGAGTAAACGGAACATACCGTTTAACCTACATGTAGGTTTGATTTGAATCAACTTTTAAAAAATTGATTTGTGTAATTAAATTTGTGTAATTAAAAAAGGAAACTAACTCATTTTGATATCTCTTAATATAATCCTGCAATAAAAAATGAGCAATGCGCATTGTTTATTTTAGATGCTTCAAAAGTTATAGTGTTTCCATGCAGGTAAAATCATATTTTATTCTAAAAACGTTACCTTTAAAATGAATGATGAACTGCCTTATATCAGTTTCTATATACATCAGTAGAGCAATTCAAATTTTATTATTAATTGATTAAAAGCTTAAACCATGAATAAACTCATCTGTATTTTGTGCTTAATTTTTATCACCAGCGGAATCATCCTTGCCCAGGATGCAACTGTCGCAGGTAAATTCATTGTTGAACATCCTACACTGTTGAATCTCGGATTTGAGTGGCCCATCTCAGGTGATGTTAATCGCAATGCTGAAGTTTCCGTTCAGTTTCGAGCTGTTGGCGAAACTTCCTGGCGCACTGCCCTGCCACTTGTACGAATCGGAGGAGAACGGGTATTCCGGGAACGAGAGCATTTGGACTACACCGTTCCGGATGGATTTGCAGGCAGCATTCTCAACCTGCAACCCGGCACCGAATACGAATGTCGTTTCAAAATGTCAGATCCGGATGGAATCAAAGGGATAGCCAATCATGTGGTCAAGGTGAAGACCCGAAGCGAACCGCACGCTTATACTGCAGGGCGCACTTTACATGTTTATCCGCCAGATTTCGATGGTCCCCGTGAGGAACCAAGCTTTACAGGTATTTTGCAGGCCTATTATGGTGCTGGTCTTGGTGACTGGTCTGTGGTCTGGGAACAACGGATCGAAGCGGGTGACAATCTGCTCATGCACGCCGGACTCTATCGCGTGGAACGATTGGACTATGTAGATCCGATGATGACCCCTTTTGATGGAATAATGTCCCTCACCCTTAAGGGCACCCCTGAAAAGCCTATTACTATAAAGTCTGCCGGTGATGGTGAAGTGATTATCGATGGAGACAATAATCATCGCCTCTTTGATGTGATGGCTTCCACCTATCACATCTTTGAAGGACTCACATTTCGCAACACCGATATTGCCATCTTTGCAGGCCAGAAGGAAGTCGCTGGGGCGGTGGGTCTTACGGTGAAGAATTGCCGTTTTGAAAACGTAGGGGCCGCCGTTTGGACAGAATATGCAGGCTCCTCCGATTTCTATATTGCAGACAATCTTATCATAGGACGGGATGATCGCTTTCGCCTTATTGGATGGGGAGGACGATCAAGAACACCGGATAAAAAAAGTTGGCCCGAGCCACTTTACAAATCCCATCGCATGGTTAGCTACTATGGCATAAAGGTGTATGGTCCGGGACATGTCATCGCCCATAATGCCATTGCCTATTTCCATGATGCCATTGGCATCTCAACCTACGGTACACCGGAGAGTGATCCTGACCGAAGAGCCTCATCGATCGATATTTATGGGAACGATTTGCATTTGATGAATGATGATTTTGTTGAGACAGATGGAGGTGTGCATAACGTCAGGGTATTCAATAATAGGGCAGTTAATGCTGCCATGGGAGGATTCAGCTCTCAGCCTGTATTTGGAGGCCCCATATATTTTTATCGAAATATAGCGTACAACCTCCCGCATGGTGTGCCCTTCAAATTTTCTTCCAAACCTGCCGGCCTCTTTGTATTCAACAACACCCTCATTTCTGAACAAGTCAGGACTGATCCGTATTCAAATACGCACTACCGCAATAACCTCTTTCTTGCAAGCGACCGGCCCGGTCGTGGTATAATGTCTTGGGCCAACGCTACAAGTCCGTTTAGCACCGACTACAATGGTTATCGCCCAAACCATGGTGTGAAAAACCAATATACATGGCTAGCCCCAACGAAAGGTAGTACGATGTACCAACCTAAGCCTGAGGATTGGAAAAATTTTGAAACACTTGCAGCGTTCAAAGCTGCGACAGGACAGGAAGCCCATGGCTTAGAGATTGACTATGACATATTTGAAAATCTGGAGGCTCCAAAAAATGTCAAGGATATGTATGTTGTTTACCACGCAATGGATCTGAATTTTCAACTTAAACCTAGCAGTAATGCTGTTGATGCTGGTGTTATTATCCCTACCGTTAATGATGATTTTGCTGGTAAAGCCCCCGATCTTGGGGCAGTTGAATATGGCAAGCCAGAAATGAAGTACGGTCCACGATGGCTGACGTGGCAACCCTTCTACCGGTAATGAACTTAATGTCGAAAGTAAATTATATGTTAGCATCAATCAGCTTAAATAAGCGTTTTTAAGTTGTATTGCTTCAAATAATCCTGCTATAGAGGTTGATTTTATCGGTATCGTTTTTAAAATAGGCGACATTCCTTACCTTTGCAGCCTTTAAAAACTAAATTTTATTTAACACATGAGAAATTACGAGACGGTATTCATTTTAAATCCCGTTTTATCTGATGACCAGATGAAGGATGCTGTCGATAAGTTCGTGAATGTGTTGAAAAAAGCAAATGCAGAGATATTGAATATCGAACATTGGGGATTGAAAAAGCTGACCTATCCAATTCAGCACAAATCTACCGGCTTTTACAACATGGTCGAATTTGCGGCAGACTCCACAGTGGTTAACAAACTCGAGATCGAGTTCAGACGAGACGAATCTATCATGCGGTTTTTAACAACCGTACTTGATAAACACGCTTTGATCTACAACGAACGTAGACGCAAAGGTGAGTTCAACAAACACAAAGCAAAATCTGGTAAAAAAGAGGAGGAAACTGCAAGATGACATTAATGAATGAACCCATCAAGCGCGCAGAAATTAAGCCTAAATACTGCCGCTTCAAGAAAAACGGTATCAAGTATATCGATTATAAGGACCCTGATTTCTTGTTGAAGTTTATCAACGAGCAAGGAAAGATCCTTCCCCGCAGACTGACTGGCACAAGCCTTAAGTTTCAAAAGAAGGTAGCTCAAGCGGTTAAGCGCGCCCGCCACATCGCGATACTTCCATATGTTGGAGATTCGTTGAAGTAATTCATTCACCTTTACTATAGCAATTAGCAAATGGAAATAATATTAAAACAAGACATAGCTGGACTGGGGTATAAAAACGACCTCGTAAAAGTGAAGTCTGGATACGGTAGAAATTACCTCATCCCGCAAGGCGTAGCTATTATCGCCAGCGAG
This sequence comes from Cytophagales bacterium, assembly GCA_038218385.1. GTDB lineage: Bacteria > Bacteroidota > Bacteroidia > Cytophagales > Cyclobacteriaceae > JBBRKB01. The sequence continues at coordinate 6,057 of JBBRKB010000100.1, forward strand.
TCGAACAAAAAAATGATGGCCGAAAATGCACGCCAGGCAGCTCACAAAGCAGCGAAGGTGAAGCAAGATGCGGAGGACTTGTCAGCCAACATTGGCGAACTGATCATAGAGATTGGTGCAAAAGCTGGCGAGAGCGGAAAAATATTCGGAGCTGTTACTGCCTTTCAGGTGGTTGAGGCGCTTAAGGCAAAAGGCTTTGATGTTGAACGCAGAAGAGTTCATTTCAAAGAACAACCAAAGCAAACCGGTACCTATAGCGTAACGCTTGATCTTCACAAAGAAGTGAAGCACGAAATCAAGATCAACGTAGTAGCCGAATAATCTACACAGCTATAATCCATTACAAACACCCGGGCAAATGCTCGGGTGTTTTTGTTTGCAGTCGTTTGCATAAAAAAGAATAGCGGTTGCTTGCTTATTTGAAGTATTGATATTGTATTTTAGAAATTCATGATCAAACAACTGGTCATCAAGTAACTAAAATCAACGATGGCGATTACTGAACTCTTCGGACGTTACGAGGCTCCAGCCAACACTTGGGATGAGATGTACAACGATCAGGAAATTCGCTCGCCCTATAGTAAGATCTACGAATTTCTCCGCACCATTCCGCTGGATGATCTCAACCGACAGGAAGATCTTGCCAAGCGTTTGTTCATGAGTCAGGGCATCACCTTCACCGTGTACTCCAGTGGCGAAGGCATCGAAAAAATTTTTCCCTTCGATATCATTCCCAGGATCATCCCCGCCAAGGAATGGGAACATATTGAAGGCGGCATCAAGCAACGACTGCGCGCACTCAACCTTTTTTTAAAAGATGTTTACACCGATCAGTTTATCCTAAAAGATAATGTTGTTCCCGTAGACATGGTTTACTCCTGCCCTCACTTTCTGCGGGAGATGATCAACGTAAAAGTGCCACACGACATCTATGTGCACATTGCAGGCATTGATCTTATACGTGATGCTGACGGAACGTTCTATGTCTTGGAAGATAACTTGCGCACACCCTCGGGCGTGTCTTATATGATCGAAAACAGGGAGGTGACCAAACGCATCTTCCCCGACCTGATACCACAGAACAATGTGCTGCCGGTAACCCATTATCCACACATCCTGCACAAAAACCTGAAGGCATTTTCACCCCGTCAGGTGTCTGACCCTACCGTGGTGTTACTCACGCCAGGCATGTATAACTCTGCTTATTTTGAACATACTACGTTAGCCAGACTAATGGGTATCGAATTGGTGGAGGGACGTGACTTGTTGGTGAACAATCATCATGTGTACATGAAAACTACTGCAGGCCTCAAGCAAGTAGATGTGATCTATCGAAGAGTAGACGATCATTTTCTTGACCCATTAGTCTTCAGTCCCGATAGCATGCTGGGTGTATCCGGATTGTTCTCTGCCTACCGCCACGGCACTGTAGCCATTGTGAACGCGATTGGAAATGGTGTTGCGGATGATAAAGCTATCTATGCATACGTTCCTGAGATGATTCGCTATTACCTGAACGAAGAGCCCATTTTAAAAAATGTGCCTACCTATAAGTGTGCGGACAAAGATGAGCTTGAGTATGTGCTTAAAAACATGAACACCATGGTGGTGAAGCGCACCAATGAAAGCGGTGGCTATGGTATGTTGATGGGCCATGCGGCAAGCGATAGTGAGATACATGAATACAAGCTTAAGATACTGGAAGATCCTCGTCAATTTATTGCCCAGCCAACCATTAGTCTCTCTACAACACCTTGCTACATTGATGGTCGCGTGCAACCACGGCGTGTTGATCTTCGGCCTTTTGCTTTATGTGGTCCCAATGGAATTGAAATTGTCCCCGGCGGACTCACACGTGTAGCCTTGCGTGAGGGATCGCTGGTGGTAAACTCATCACAAGGTGGAGGCAGCAAAGACACATGGGTATTGGCACATTAATTTTTTATACTAAAAAGGATTTACAAATATGTTGAGCCGAGTTGCTGATTCCCTTTTTTGGATGTCGCGGTATATGGAACGTACCGACTGTATGTTACGCATGCTAAAAGTAAATTATGCATCATCACAAGATGATATGCAAGACTTCTCTTGGAATGCCGTGCTGGAAATTTTTACCTACCTGGAGGATGATGAGGTTGAAACCATCGGAAAAGATAATCGAAATGTGCTGTGCTACATTATCACCGACAAAGAAAATCCAAACTCGGTTTATAACCTTACCGTAAAAGCCCGTGAGAATGCGCGCTCTGTTCAAGACAACATCACCATTGAGTTGTGGCAATGTCTGAACGATTATTACCATCTCATTCGTGATCCCTGGGTGGAGAATTCCCTTCGCCATGGCGACCCCGTAAGCGTATTAGATGCACTTATCAAACAAGGGATGTTGTACTACGGCATTGTGGAGTACACCATGTTCAGGGGCCATGGCCTCACTTTTATCAGCCTCGGCAAATACCTGGAACGTTCCATTCAATCGACCGACATCCTGGATATTAAATTCAGGGACATCTCGTATGATCCCGATAAGCAAACGGATACTACCTATTGGAAATATCTTTTGCTTTCTATTTCGGGCTACGCCTTGTATTTAAAAAGCTATCGCTCTGGCTTTGAAGCACGGAATGTAATCGATCAAATTCTTTTCAACGTAAATTTTCCCCGATCGCTTTCCTACTCACTTGCCAAGCTTCAAGAAAATTTTGATCAGCTTCAATCTACCAGCAATGAAGAAGCGTTTCAGAAAATTCAGTCGATGACAGGCAAGCTGTACAGCAAAGTCAAATATTCCAATGTAAACGGCACATTGGAAATCGGGCTGCACGATTACCTGTTGGAGATCCACAAAGATCTGGAAGGCATTGGCCAATCCTTGAGCAAACATTATTTCGCGTACTCTTAAAAAACCAAACCGAAATGCCAAAATTTAAAATACGTCACATCACGCATTACAAATACGAAGAACCCGTTCGCGATAGTGCAAGTCAAATCATGCTCTATCCGATTAAAGACGACCATCAGGAAGTAGTGCAACATACTATTGCCATCACCGCCAATCCACCGGTTTCTACCTATACCGATTATTTCGGCAATGAAGTCGGAACCTTCACACATCCCTTTCCACACTCGGAATTGCTAATCGATTCGAAGCTTGAGGTGATTACTCAATCACGCACCATTCCCCTTGATAGTAGCCCCACGGTTGAGCAATGGAGCCAGTTGGAAAAATTAAAAAATCAATTGGCGTTTATTGACTTTTATAAAACCGAACCCTTTACCGATTCCTCGGAAATCAAAAAGGTAGTGGAAGATGAAAATTGCGCAGCATGTACACCGCTAAAAGTAGTCGAAGATTTTACGCGTTACATTTTTGAAAATTTCAAATATCAAAAAGGGATCACCACAGTAGAATCAACCCTAGATGAAATATGGAAACTGAAGTCGGGTGTCTGTCAGGATTTTGCCCACATGTTGTTGTACATGCTCCGGCTGGTTGACATTCCAGCACGCTATGTAAGCGGATATGTATGCCCGCATAAAACTGACATGCGCGGTGAAGGTGCTACGCATGCATGGGTAGAGGCCTACCTTCCTTTGGCCGGATGGGTTGGATATGACCCCACCAATAACTGCATGGTGAATGACTACCATGTGCGGCTTGCCGTTGGAAAAAATTTTACAGACTGCTCGCCTGTTAAAGGAACGTATAGAGGTACAGCAGGCCACACGCTTGATGTAACCGTTTCTGTTCAATATGAAGATGGCAGTTCTGCTAAAGAGCAAAATGAAGTGTTGGAAGAAAATCAGGAAGAGTCGACAAAATCATTCACTCGAAATTCTTTCCGAAGATTTCAGGAGATGCAGATGCAACAGCAATAACGTAGCGAAGATTTACGCCCAGGCCATCCCCTTCTTCAACATCGATAAGGTATTGGCTTCCTTAGAATCTTTTACCGGTTGGTAATCATATGCCCACCTCGCTTGTGGTGGCATGCTCATGAGAATAGATTCGGTTCGGCCATCGGTTTCTAATCCAAACTTAGTACCCCGATCCCACACCAGGTTAAATTCAACATACCTTCCTCTGCGCAGGTATTGCCATTCCTTTTCATTATCACCATACGAAAGGTTTTTATTGTTCGTCATAAAGTGGGTGTACAATGATGCAAACGAACTTCCCACATCTTTCACAAATTCAAATCGTGATTCTTTGGTGTTACCATCCCCACTTTTTAAATAGTCAAAGAAAATTCCACCAACGCCCCGCGTCTCGTTTCTATGTTTTATAAAAAAATAATCATCTGCCCACTTTTTAAATGCTGCGTAATAATCGGGATGATGTGTGTCACAAACTGCTTTTAACTTCTCATGAAAATAGCGCGCATCTTGTTCGCTGAAATAATGCGGCGTCAAATCAATGCCCCCGCCAAACCACCACGTACCATTGCTCATTTCAAAATAGCGGACATTCATGTGAATGATCGGCACCATGGGACTATGCGGATGGATAACAATGGAAACGCCCGTTGCAAAAAAATCGGGATGAACACCATCCGCTAATTCCAGGGATCGCAGCACAGGCTCTGGTGTTTTACCAAATACTGCAGAGAAGTTAACACCTCCCTTTTCGATTACATTTCCATTGGTAATCACTTGCGAGACTCCCCCTCCTCCCCCCGGACGCTCCCAGGCATCTACTAGAAATTTCCCCTTGCCATCAGCATGCTCGAGCTCATTACATATGGTTGTCTGCAATTGTTTAAACCAATCACGTATCTCCTCTTTCTGCAACATGGATTTTATTTTTTTTTAGAATG
>JBBRKB010000101.1:0-10866 GCA_038218385.1 Cytophagales bacterium
AAAAAACCTAAGCAACCTAACATCGTCTTTGTGATCGCTGATCAATGGCGCGCACAATCCATTGGGTATGTTGGCAATGCAGACGTGAAGACACCAAACCTTGATAAGCTTGCTTCAGAGGGCGTGTGTTTTACGAATGCCATTTCAACCAGTCCGGTGTGCACCCCTATTAGATCCATGGTGTTGACCGGAAAATATGTTTTGAAAACGGGAATGTTTATGAATGATGTTTCGCTTGACCCTGACGCCAAAAGTTTTGCGAAGCTCTTCAAGCAGCAAGGATACAACACGGGGTACATCGGAAAGTGGCACGTTGATGGAAATGGACGCTCGGCATTTATACCAAAGGAAAGGCGACAGGGCTTCGGCTATTGGAAGGTGCTGGAGTGTTCGCATAATTATAATAACTCCAGCTATTGGGGAAACGATGATAAGTTGCATACATGGGAAGGCTATGATGCGCGAGCGCAAACGGAAGATGCCATTGCCTACATAGAGGAGCAATCAAAAAGTGAAAAGCCGTTTTGTTTGATGCTTTCCTGGGGGCCGCCACACGCACCGTATGAAACTGCGCCTAAGGAATTCCAGGAAATGTATAAAGACATGGATGTGCAGGTAAGACCCAATGTGCCTGAAGAACTAGCAGAGAAAACAAAAGCCATATTGAGAGGCTACTATGCTCATTGTTCTGCGCTTGATGGTTATATTAAACAATTGCAAGACGCCATCCGTCAAAGTAATATTGAAGACAATACCATTTTTGTTTTTACCTCCGATCATGGCGATTTGATTAATAGTCATGGACAAATGAAGAAGCAGAGAATATATGAAGAATCGGCAAATGTGCCATTCATTATCAAGTATCCTGCATTGTTCGAGAAAGCAGAAAAGAAAATGGATTTCCTTTTCAATACGTTGGACATATTACCTACGATGTTGGGATTGTCTGGTATACGAGTACCTGCTGATTTGGATGGCGAGGATATAACCGATGTCATGCTTGGCAAAAAAGCGGACGACCGAAAAGCGGCACTTGTTACCTGTGTACAGCCTTTCGGACAATGGTCAAGAAGTGATGGTGGCAAAGAGTATAGAGGTATCATAACCAAGCAATATACATTTGCCAAAGATTTGTCTGGTGGATGGCTGCTCTTTGATAATGTTGCCGATCCATACCAGTTAAACAATATAACAGGAGATCCGGATTTTGAATCAACTGTCAAAAGTTTGGAAGGGCTACTCGCTGAAGAACTCACGCGCCTCAACGATGATTTTTTACCAGGGCCTTCTTATTTAGCAAAAAGGGGTCATGTTGTTGACTCTACCGAAACGGTGCCTTATACAAATTGATTTTTTAGGGATTTGTGTTATGACCTCAACCCTTGTTGGTTTACTTCGCACTGGTGTGCGAAATGCTTGCACATTTTATAAAGACTTACCCAATGTTGGTTTAAAATACACCATGATCACCAATACCGTAAGCACAATACTTACTACTTGTGTCACTATAAATGCCTTGGTGGACCAGTGGCCCAGAAAGAGCGGTATCCAATTAAGCAGTGCCATAAACAATGGAATGAAAGTGAAAATGACCAGAACTGATTTTGAGTTGAGCATTGACTTTTCAAAGAAGGATAGCGGCAAGAAGATGAAAAGAAAAATCTGAACAAACACAACGTGCTGAAAGGCCCAGCCCGGAGAACCGTCATCATTCCAGTTAATCACGAGAAATAAGATGAGTACTATAAGTTTGATGCTGTTCACAAGAACAAATAGGAATGTCATGCCTCTTGGGGTTAGCGTATTTGATTCAATTTACGAGAAGTTTTCATTTCTCCTGTCACCTAGAGAATATAGTAATCGAGAGTGGCGCTAAGCCTTTGTGACTTGCACCCTTTGTATAATCTTTTCATATTCACTTCTTGAATTTGAACACGCCATACCGGCACACAAAAATTTTTGCAAGACCATGAAAAATACAAAAGACACAAGAATTGCAGTTTTAATTGACGCTGACAATGTTCCCTCGGCAAAGATCAAAGGTATGTTGGAGGAAATTGCAAAGTATGGAACACCAACATTCAAAAGAATTTATGGTGACTGGACCAAGCCTAATTTGACAGGTTGGAAAAGTGCGCTTCTAGAGAGTGCCATAACGCCCATACAGCAATACGGTTATACGACAGGAAAAAACTCAACTGACTCCGCCATGATAATAGATGCCATGGACATTCTCTATTCAGAGAAGGTCGATGCGTTTGCCATTGTATCTAGCGACAGTGATTTTACACGACTTGCCGTCAGGCTTCGTGAGGCTGGTATGACTGTGATCGGACTTGGGGAACGAAAGACACCCAGCCCTTTTATTGTTGCCTGTGACAAGTTTATCTATCTGGAAATATTGACCTCCGTAAAAGTTGTAGCAGCCGCTCCAAAAACAACAAAAACAAAAAAAGTGGAGTCAAACAAAAACGAAAACAAAGTGAACGTTTCTGATGACACGGTAGCATTACAAAAAATTGATAAGGAAATAATAAACATAATAGCAAGTTCAATAACAGATTTGGCGGATGACAGTGGTTGGGCATTCTTAGGAGAAGTTGGAAATTTGGTGATAAAAAAACAGACTGATTTTGATCCCAGAAACTTTGGTTACCCTAAGCTGGGACAGATGTTAAAAAGCGTTTACAAATTTGAAGTTGATGAACGAGAAACTGACAAAAAAGGAAGCAAACTAGTTTACGTTAGAGTGAAGGAGTAACAGCGCCCAATCAGTTATGTATTCACGGCAAGTAAGAAATTACCGTTGCCTAGGTAATTTAGTTCATCTTGCTTTTCTTCTACTTAAGTTTAAATTTCGTGCATGATTGTTAAAATTATTTGGACCCTTATTGGTATTAATACGCTTGCGCTATTAATTTTCTTCGTTGCCTTTCTGATAAGCACCGATGGACGAAGCGTAGATGGAATAGAGAAGGGTTGGATGACCATTCTTTTTATTGCTGGTGTGCTCGTTTATATTGGACCGATGTATGGAGATTGATTCGTTTCTTTCTAGAAGAAGCGCACGCAGATTATACATACACTGATGATTCTGGAAATAGTTTTGAAAAGATTATGCAAGCCATAAAAATAAAAGGGGATGCTGAGAACATAACGATGCCATCAGATTTTGAATTTGTTCGTACATGGTTGGAGGAACATCATTCCGCTGCACATTAAACGAATGTTTATGGTTGGGGGCCATAATAACCCGACACCCCACAAATCGAACTACAATGACCGCACAACACTTTTTGACCACTATTTTTAAAGCAAAGGACTTTTCAAATGAAGAGTTGGAAACGATAATTTCCAAATTCAAACAAGGTTCTTTTTCTAAAAATGAATATTTGTTGAAAGAAGGAAAAATAGAAAATCACTATTGGTTTGTTGAAAGTGGCTTTGTGCGTTCTTATGTTGCGGACACAGAAGGTAACGACATCACTACCAACTTCTATGCGGTAGGCGACATCGTTATTGATTGGACATCTTTTTTTCTTAGAAATCCAACACGGGAAAATATTCAGGCTTTGACAGACTGTGTTTGCTGGCAGTTAGACCCTGCCCTTGTTGGTTTTCTTAACCAACAAGCATGATGAACTTTTCAACAGCACGCACCTATTCCATCTACATATTATAACCATAACCAAAATCGCTTAATCAAAACTTAAACACTGGCGAAGGAACATGTTGCTCCTTCATCAAAGCGATCATCTGCTTACTTAGATCAGGTTGCTGATCAATAACATTATTTTTTTCTTGTGGATCAGTTTTAAGGTTGTACAATTCAAATTCACCGACTTTAGCTGCGTTGACGTTATACTGCACCAGTTTCCAATCGCCTTGCCGCAAAGCAAGCCTTCCTTTTTGTTCGTGAAATTCCCAATACAAAAATTTATGTTCTTGCTGTTGATCTTTTTTACCCAATACGGTGGGAAGAAAAGAAATTCCATCCGTGTGAAGTTGTTCTTTGTTATCAATCAGTTCAGCCAACGTTGGCATCACATCCCAAAAGGCAGACACATGGTCAGTAGTAGTTTTGGGCGCCACATGTTCTGGCCAATAGACAATCATAGGCACGCGGATACCTCCTTCATACACATCACGCTTGTATCCCCTCAACCCACCATTGCTGTTGAAGTAATCAGGGTCGGCACCACCTTCTACATGCGGACCATTGTCGGAGGTAAAAATTATTATAGTCTCATTTGATAAGCCCAGGTCATTTACTTTCTTCACTATCTCTCCTACTATGTCATCCAATCGTATTACCATGCCTGCAAATACAGCATGACTTTCCTTCTGTGATCCATAAGGGCCCTTTCGAAAGTTGGGTCCATCATCAACACCTTTGTAATTTTTTTCAGGTAATAATTTATCACGAAATTTCTCCGTGTATGCTTCTTCAACTGCAAGCTCTGCATGTGGAAGTGTGAGGGGATAAAAAAGAAAAAATGTTGTGTCTTTGTTTTGTTCAAGAAACTCAAGCGCCTTCTCATGAATGATGGCCGGAGCATAATCACCTATTCCACCCTCTGCATTACCTGTTAAAACTATCTTCTCCTGATTAGACCATACATATTCAGGATAATAATTATGCGCAAGTCGTTGGCAGTTATATCCATAAAATGTATCGATGCCTTGGTTGTTTGGATCACCTTCCGAATCAATAAATCCAAGTCCCCATTTACCAAACGCGCCCGTTACATAACCCGCCTTCTTCATCATTTCGGTCAATGTATAAGCTGAATCAGGCAAAGGATATTGTCCTTCAGGTTCGATTTGTTTATTACCTCGAATAGGTGTGTGACCTGTATGAAGTCCGGTGAGCAGAGAAGAACGTGCTGGCGCACATACAGGCGCTCCAGAATAATGCTGGGTGAACATCATGCCACCGGCAGCGAGTTGATCAATGTGTGGTGTTTGGAATTTGACCTGTCCATACGAACTCAGATCTCCATAGCCCAGGTCATCGGCCAGGATATAAATAATATTGGGCTTCTTAGCGACTTTTTGGGTTACAGCGTCATCATTTGGTTTTTGCTTTGCACATCCAACCGATAGTAATACAAGGGCAAAAACTATTGAACGCATCGAAAACTTTATCATAGTGTTAATCTTCTGTTATCTAAATAAAAACCTTTCAGTAAAGAGGATACATCAGGACAGTATAATCTTTGATAGGGGTAAATTTACACTATTGAAATTAAATTCAAATCAACATGGAAGATACAATCTGGATAGAGAAGCCAAATTCATATAAGGGCGTTTCCATGAATCGAAAAAAATATTACCTGATTCGTGATGCTATCCTTTCCACCGTGCAGGAAAAGTCTGTGATTACATTAGAAGAATTGATAGACATGACCAAACAAAAGCTGAGCAGATCATCTATACACGAAATTGCATGGGATTTTTTGATGGCAAAACAAGACCTGGAAACAAAAGGAATTCTTAAAAGTATAATAGGTGTAGAACCAACCCGGAACAATTGATCAAACTGAACAAACGCAAAGTGAATCAGTGTATGCAAAAAGAAAAGCTCTTAAATTTAATTCCGAATGCAACGCTCGAACATGTGCTTACACTTATAAATATTTGAAGTCGAATGTTCTGAACAAACAAGATTGACTTAAACAAACTACCGAAATGCTAGGTGGTTTTAAGGATGGCAGAAATCACGTACCCGGTATAGGTAATTTATTTAATAGTTTGGAAGCTAGCTTTTTAAAAACAACAGGCACTGCCAACTTAGTAATCCATCCTGCACGCCCCAAAAACCTTTGCGCCAAAAATTCCACGCCCAATGAGGCCACATTTGTGACGAGGGGTATTTTCGAATTATTGGTCTTGAATAAACTTAGAATGGGAAGAATATAAAGGAGTGGTTCAAATTTATCTTTTAGTATATGAATGTCCTCTTTTATACTTTCCTTATGAAGAGCTATATTAAATTTAAGGCGCTTTCTTTCTTTCACAAGGTCTTCGTATGAATTAATCGTTGTTATCATCATTGTACATAAATTTAATTATTAAATTCCTAAAAAGGGGGATCACGCCTTTTGAGGCCGTCATGATAAGAATACCCACCATTAAGGCAAAGAAACCTGAAACAATAAAAAAACCAGCTTTCATATTCCCCATGGCTTCACCAATCCACCACGCCAAAGCAAAACCCAAGAAGGCCAGCACTAAGGAAAAGAATACCAGGAAAATAAAGCCGATGATACCTGCAGAAAGACCAACAGAAGCCTTGTCAATAACTTTCAGTTGAGCCAGACTTTTATAATCGTCTACCAAAGCCCGAACGGAATTGACAAGGGTTTCTGTTGTTGAGTTTTTATCCTCCATCACATTCTTAGTTATTTGGAGTATTTACAGTTCTAGAGGCTCCCCTTGCAAATTCTTCTGTAGCCGAAACTACTTTTTTGGTAGCATCGGTAGCAATTTCTTGACCGCTGGCCAACGCTGTCAATAATTTGCTCAACCAATCGTTGGCCGTTTCTTTGATTTTTTGTTGCGTTTCTAATCCTTTCTCGGGAGCCAACAACATGCCTGCGACAACCCCTGCAGCTGCTGCCACAGATATTCCTAAAAGTACTCTTGATGTAGTGTTCATATGTATTAAATTTAATTGGTTAGTTATTATTTTTGAATTGTTTTTATTTTGATGATTTCTCTTTTGATTTCGACTTTCCATTAATCTTTCTCTTTCGGAACTTTATAACCCTTATCACGTGCTTCAGATATACCAATAGCAACTGCTTGCTTACGGTCTGTAACTGTATCTCCGCTTCCGGACTTTAGGGTACCCTTTTTCATTTTCCTTACAGCTTTCGCTACAGTTTGAGCTTTTTTTGAATTACTACGCTATCCGTGCAATGTTTTACCTTCTATGAGTTATGCTTTGGAAAATTCGTGCCATATGCACAAGCTCATATTTTTAAAGAAAACTTGAACTAAAGCGGAAAATTGTTTCACGAGTGATCAACGGATGGGGAAAATTATACACGATAAACCTTCTCAATAAATCAAATTCGATATGGTATGATTTTTCCCTAACCCATTCATATATAAAATAAAAAACTAAACCTTTACAATTATGAAATCAAAAATGAACAATGTTTTAAAAGCCTTTGCCCTTGGATTGATATTATTCGCTACAGCATGCGGCACAGGTAAAAAAGACGATGCTGTTGATCAGGCAGAAGATATTAACGAAACAAGACTTGAAGATGCGGATAAAGATGTACAAAAGGATGCAGACTTTATTGTAGAGGCCGTAGCCGGTAGTAAAGCAGAGATTCAAATGGCGCAAGTGGCTCTAGATCGCTCTTCTAATGCGGAAGCAAAGACACTCGCGAACATGATTGTGCAGGATCATACCGCATTGCTTAATAACCTGACTGGCTATGCTAACAAAAATGGCATTGCTGTTCCTACAGAAGAGTCCGCAGACGCAAAAGACAATATTGTAAAATTGCGTGAAGCAGATGCAAAGGATTTTGATAAGAAGTGGTGCGAGATGCTTCAGGATAAGCATGAGAATTCAATCGATAAATTTGAAAAAAGAGCTGACAAAACAGAAGACATGGAACTGGCTAACCTTATAAACAATGCAGTGCCTATCTTGAAAACACACCTCAGCACACTTGAGGCTCATGAAGAAAAAATGAAATAATATAATTGCTGCTGTTGATCTGGTGATGAACAACACACTAAAACTTATTATCTCTCTGGCTATACCACTGGCTCTTGGTGGTATAGCCGGATTGTTTACAGCATCAGAAATTCAAGACTGGTACAGCCAACTCACTCAACCGGGTTTTAATCCACCCAATTGGCTGTTCGCCCCCGTGTGGACGTTACTCTACATCCTGATGGGTGTGAGTTGTTACTTGATTTGGAAGCTGCCCAAGAGCCAGGCGCGAGATACCGCTTTGAAAATATATAGCCTTCAACTTTTATTAAACTTTACCTGGAGTTTTCTTTTTTTTGTATCGCATCAAATCAGTGTGGCCATGCTAGAAATAATCCTTCTTTGGATGTGTATCCTTTTAATGATGGGAAGGTTTCATAAATTAAATAATCTTGCGGCTTATATCAACATCCCGTATATCTTATGGGTTTCTTTTGCTACCGCGTTGAACATTGCGTATTGGCAACTGAATTAATTCTGCAATCCTTTAGGAGTTTATTACCTGAACATATCGTTTCTCAAAGCAAAACGCCTATCGCGATTAAAGGTATTGCCGTTTTGTTAATTCAATAATCCCTTTGCTTTCATCCAGTTTTTGCAGCGATCCATCCATTCATCCTCGGTGGTTTTATTATTCAAACCAAAACCATGACCACCCGCCTGATAGATGTGCAATTCTGCCGCAACTTTATTTTTAATCAGTGCTTGATAAAATAAAATGCTATTTTCTGATTTTACGGCGTTGTCATCACTCGCATGAACAAGAAAAGTGGGTGGTGTTTCAGCAGTCACTTGTTGATCAGTTGAAAACGCTGCAATTTTTTCTTTCGATGGATTCTTCCCAATCAATTGATCTCGCGATCCGATATGCCCAACATGATCTTTGAAACTGATAACGGGATAAATCAAGATCATAAAATCAGGACGAAGCGAAATAGTATTATCATTTGAAATAACAGCTTTATTAAAATGAGTTCCGGCTGTGGAAGCCAAGTGGCCACCTGCAGAAAATCCCATCATACCGATCTTATCACTATCAACATTCCACTCCTTTGCACGTTGTCTTACAATTTTGATTGCTTGTTGTGCGTCTTGTAAGGACCCGATCTCACGGTTCTGCATCGTGGCATCATTCGGGATTCTATATTTTAATACAAAGGCCGCAATTCCCATTTCATTAAACCGCTTTGCCACATTGATACCTTCGTGGGTTATGGCATTCACCCCATATCCTCCCCCGGGACAAATAATCACAGCAGTTCCGTTGGCCTTTTCTTTTGGTGGCAGAAAAATACCCAGCGTTGGTTTTGATATTTTACTCACAAGGGTCATTCCATCACGCTCTTCAGTTTCTTCCAGATCAGGGGCAGGTTTACTGTTGGGTATTTTATCAGGATAGAGCGGAATGGTGGGTTGGGCATTGCAGTTAAGCATACAAAAAGTAATCAGGATAAGCGGTAAATATTTCATATTCAATTTGAAAATTTCAGTGACGGTATTCAAGATCGTTTACTTGGAACATCCCAAATTCCTATCAGGGATAAGCATGTGCGTGTAAATTGTCTAAGGAATACGTCCGATACAATTGAATCCGTATATTTTTCAGAAATATTAAGAATGCGTTGCACCATAATATTTTGTACTTTTAATCCCTCAATTCTCTCATTTATTCGCTTAATGCCCTTTGAATAGTTAGGATTAAAATCAAACGCTAACCCAAATCACATGCCCAACCAGTCCAGAAGAAATTTTATTCTTAAAGCAGGCGCAGGTGCTGTCGCTATCAGTTCACTCACCGGCTTCCGGCCAACGTCACCTTCGCTGATTAAATCAGACCAGAAATTTAAAGTAGGTGTAGCTGGTTACACCTTTGTAAAATTTAATTTGGATAAAGCCTTGGAGATGATGAACCGCATTGGAGCCAGCTTAATGTCTATCAAAAATTTCCACCTTCCCTATGATTGTACCGATGATCAGATAAAAGCATTTCATGCAAATCTTGCTGAGCATAACATAAAGGGATATTGTGTTGGGCCTATCTATATGAAAAGTGAAAAAGAGATTGATGCTGCATTTGATTACACGAAACGTGTAGGGGTTGATCTGATAATTGGCGTACCTACTTATGAATTGTTGCCTTATACGGAAAAGAAAGTAAAAGAATACAACATCCGGTTGGCGATTCATAATCACGGACCCGATCAATTGGGCTACCCTACAGCATCCGATATTATGAGCCGGGTAGGCAAGATGGACAAGCGAATGGGTATTTGTCTCGACATTGGCCACAACAAACGAGGTGGGGAAGATCCTATTTATGCCATACAAAAATTCAACGACCGTATCTTTGATATGCACATCAAAGACATCAATGAAGCTTCAAAGGAAGGGCATGGTGTAGAAGTCGGAAGAGGAATTCTTGACCTCCCCGCATTTTTTAAAGAACTTAAAAAAACAAACTATAACGGTGTGTGCAGTTTGGAATATGAAAAAGACAACACCGATCCATTGGTAGGCCTGGCCGAATCGTATGGATACATCAAGGGTGTGCTTGACGCCATCTAGTTATCCATCAACCTCAGAAACATTATTAACCTAAATATTTTTATGAAGTACCTACTTACCTTAATTGTCATCTCCATTGGATTTATGTCGTGCAACAAATCAACCGAAACAGCCGATAACAAAAAGGCAGTCACCTTGGATAGTCTTTTGACAAACTATCACGAAGAGCGTTTCAAGTTATATCCACTGGAAGCTACCATGGCGGGTGACAATCGCTACAACGACCAACTTCCCAACGACATCACACAAGCCTACCAAAACGAGCTCAAAGATTTTTATACAAAGTACAAAACAGCGTTACAGCAATGCGACCGTAGTGCCCTTTCGGAAACTGACCAGACGAGCTATGATATTCTTATGTGGGAATGTGACATTAATCTGGAAGGCCTCAAATTTAAAACCGAACTCATGCCCCTCAACCAATTTAGCGCTGCGCATTTAATGATTGGGCAATTGGCAAGTGGCAGTAGTATCCAACCTTTTAAAACCGTTAAAGATTATGAAAATTGGTTGACACGTATCGATGGATACATCACCTGGAGTGACACGGCATTGGTAAA
>JBBRKB010000102.1:0-10653 GCA_038218385.1 Cytophagales bacterium
ATCTGATCACGGTTTACTTTCAATGCACGGTCAATTTTCTCTGGTTCTGTCTCCGGCATAAATAATTTTGACAACACGATAGCCGCCGGTGCATTCATGATGGAAGCACTTAAAAGATAGGTGGCAAATTGTGCTTTCTCCGCCGGACTGTTACCGCCTAAAAAAGCTACGTATGCTCCGAGCACACTTCCGGCAATGGTGGCCATACCACCCGTCATGAGGCAATGGAGTTCGGAGTTAGTCATTTTGCCAATGAAGGGTTTTACCAACATAGGCGCTTCGGTTTGTCCCATGAAAATATTGGCTGCGGCACTTAAACTTTCCGCACCCGACAAGCGCATGGTCTTGGCCATTACCCACGCAAATCCAAATACAATTTTTTGAAGGATACCCAAATAATAAAGACCCGCTGTTACGGCTGAAAAGAAAATCACAGTGGGTAGTGCTTGAAAAGCAAATAAAAAGCCGAGGCTGTGGTTAGCTTCCGGATCGCTGTTACTATTTTTTGCTAAATCGCCATAGAGAAACTCAGCACCTTTTAAGGCAAAGCCCAGGAAGATCACAAACTTTTCGCTTGCGTATGCAAATGCCGTTTGTGCAAAGGGCACCTTTGCAATTAGCAACCCGAATATAATTTGGATGAGTACTCCTATCCCTACCAGCCGCCAGTCAATTGATTTTCTATTTCCGGAAAGTGCATACGCGATACCAATAATAACAAGCAATCCTGCCGCACCGCGCAGATAATCCATAGGTTTAGGTTAGGTAATGTAAACGCCTCGAAGAATAAGAAGGGTTAATTTCGTTTACTAAGTTCATCACGAATCTTAGCTGCCCTTTCATAATCTTCTTTATCGATTGCTTCCTTCAATACTTCATTCAATTTTTCCACCGTAAAATTCTTGATGTCTTCTTTTTTGGAACCCATTTCTTTTTTCACTTTGGCAGTCTCTCCTTTCTCTTCCTCGGCTTTTTCTTCCTCTGCTTCGTCAGTCAGCACAATGCCGGCTTCGGCTAAAATATTTTCGTATGTAAAAATGGGTGAATCGAAACGTAAGCCGATAGCAATAGCATCAGAAGGCCGCGCATCAACCTCCATTTTCTTGAGACCATCCGAACAAACTATTTTAGCAAAGAATACACCCTCTTTCAAGTCGGAGATCACAATTTCTTCAACCGTAAAATGAAAATTATTGGCGAATGATTTAAAAAGATCATGCGTCATGGGCCGATTGGGAATAATTTTCTCTATCTCAATGGCAATGGCCTGTGCTTCAAACATGCCGATGATAATGGGTAACCTTCTGTTGCCATCCGACTCTCCTAACACAAGGGCAAAAGAACCCGTTTGGGATTGACTGGATGATAATCCTAATATTTCGAGTTTAATTTTCTTCACTACTTCGCTGCTTTTATCGCTTCCGTTAATTTAGGCACAACATCAAATGCATCGCCCACTATTCCATAATCAGCTGCCTTAAAAAATGGCGCCTCTGCGTCTTTATTAATGACCACAATGTATTTTGATGAATTCACTCCTGCCAAATGTTGAATGGCTCCCGAAATACCAACAGCAATGTATAATTGAGGACTCACTTTTATACCTGTCTGGCCCACATGTTCGTGATGTGGCCTCCATCCCATATCCGATACAGGCTTGCTGCAACCTGTGGCTGCACCTAGCGCTTTTGCCAGGTCTTCTATAATGCCCCAATGTTCCGGGCCTTTCATTCCCCTTCCACCTGAAACCACAATCTCTGCTTCAGGTAATAAAATATCGCCTGTGGCTTTTTCTGTAGACAGTATTTTGGTGGCAAAATCCGCATCCGTCAATGTCGCGTTGAACACACTTACATTTGCAGTGCCTCCTACTTCTTTCAGTTCAGCTGCATTTTTACGAATGGCAATTACTTTTTTATCCTTCGTCAATTCAACACGTGAAAAAGCTTTTCCAGTATAGATGCTTCGCTTCACCACAAATCCTGAAGATGTGTCGGGAAGTTCAACAACGTTGGTGGCGAGACTTGCATTCAAGCGGCTTGCTACGATGGCAGCAACGGGTGTACCCAAAGATGAATTTGCCAGTACCAAGATACTACTATCTTCTTTCGCAAATGCATCGGTGATCACAGTTGCGTAGGCTTCAATACCTTCTTCATTCAACCGAGTATCATCGGCATGAAGCACTTTCTGAGCACCATATTTTCCAAGGCTTTCAAGTTCGGCATTATCCACTTTACCCATGGCAATGACCGTTACCGGCTCACCCATTCCATGCGCATAGACAATCGCTTCAAGAGAGGTCTTCTTTACTTTGCCTTCCGCGCATTCAACAAAAACTAATATTCCCATAATCGATTATAATACTTTCGCTTCGTTCTTCAACAGTGTTACCAATTCTGCTACATTATCGGCTGATATCATTTTTACTGTACCCTTCGCGGGTGGCTGTTCAAATTTTATCAGTTTAATGCCACTATCTACCGATACAGGTTCCACTACATTTAATGGTTTTGTTCGGGCCGACATAATACCACGCATGTTGGGGATTTTCCACTCGGCAATGGGTTCCTGACAACCTGCCACAAACGGCAAGTTCACTTCCAGCATTTCCTTTCCACCTTCAATCTCACGGGTCAATTTTGCTTTGGTGCCTTCAATCTCCAACTTCATTACTGGGGAAACAGCAGGGATCGCCAGCATTTGCCCAACAATACCATGAACAACGCCACTATTAAAGTCGATAGACTCACGGCCCATAAGGATAAGATCGTACGAAGTTGATTTTGCATGCTCGGCAATTTGCGCGGCCACAAAATATGAATCCGTTGGTTCAGCATTTATACGCACGGCGTCATCTGCTCCAATGGCCAAAGCTTTTCGAATAGTAGGTTCTGTTTCAGAAAGTCCTACATTAAGGACTGTTACGGTTGAGCCAGCGTTGGCTTCTTTTATTTCGATAGCACGTGCCAAGGCATAATCATCGTATGGACCAATGATAAACTGCACACCAGCGGTATCAAACTTGGTATTGTCATTGACAAAATTGATTTTGGAGGTGGTGTCGGGTACGTGGCTGATGCAAACTAGTATCTTCATTTTTCCTGCAATAGGTTCTTTTTTCTTTGGTTTTTTTGCAAAACGGGGTCAAGATAAACTATAAAATCCGAAATTCGAACCGCAAAAAATTAAAAATCTGGATGAATTCGCAACGTTTAGACTTGTTGAAGCAATTCCTTGCCGAAGACCCTGCTGACCCGTTCAATTGGTATGCCCTGGCATTGGAAAAAATGAAAACTGATCACGCGGAAGCGTCAACCTTATTCTCAAAATTAATGACCGATTTTCCTGATTACGTTCCCACCTATTATCAGGCAGGCATGCTGGCCATAGAGTTGAATGATACTGAAAAGGCAGCGGACATTTTCGAGAAAGGAATCATCTGCGCTAAGAAACAGAACGATATGAAAGCAGCAAACGAATTGCGCAGTGCGCTGGAAGAATTGCTTTAACTCCGCTTCGCCAAGCCCTTAATTTCAAACCTTAATTTCAAATGGATTTGACGCGCATGACAAATAAAATTATATTGCTTATAGTGGCGGCCTTGTAACGATTTAAATCACGGACACGATGGGGAACTTTGGAAGCTGGATCAAAGGTGTATTGAACATAAAAGGTGCCGAACAAGAGGTGCATTCCAATGCGTCTGCTTTCGTGAATTTTTTTGAAAGAAGTCCTATGCCGCAGGTCATTATGAGCAAGGGTGGTGTTTTTGTAGATGCGAACCATAGTTATTGCAAACTACATGGCTTTGAGAAAAATGAATTAACAGGCAAAACGCCAGCACAAGTAGGCTTGTCTACCCATCAAGATCTACAGAATACTTTAGATGCCTTCAGCGATGGTGGTGATGCACTGGATGGTTACATGACCAAGTACAGAAAACGAAATGGAGATTTTATCTATGCAAAAATTTACGCCAACCCTATTGGTGGAGACGATCATTTTTTAGTTATCGTTAACGATGTGACGCAACATCAGGTGACTGTAAAAGCATTGAAAGAATCTGAGCGGTTCCTACACACGGTGTTAAACACAATACCTTCGCGTGTATTTTGGAAAGATCGGAACCTTAAATTCTTAGGCGCCAACCAACAAGCAGCAGAAGATATTGGATGTAGTTCACCTTCCGACATTATTGGCAAAACTGATCACGACTTATTTGACAAATCAACTGCTGAAGCATATAGCGCAGATGATCGGTATGTAATGCAACACGACCTGAAAAGACTTTTCTATGAAGACCAACAAAGGATGGAAGACGGAACCTTGCGGTGGGTATTGAAAAGCAAAGTGCCCATGAAAGACCTATCGGGAAAAGTGATAGGTATACTCGGTTCTTACGATGATATAACAGCACGCAAGCAAGCAGAAATGGAATTGAAACTTGCTAAGTTTTCAATCGATAATACAATCAGCCCGGTCGTGTGGGTATCTGAAAAAGGAAAGATAATTGACTTTAATCCTGCCTTCAGCAACATGCTTCACTATACACGAGAAGAACTTATGGAACTCGGTATCCCAGACATTGATCCGCTATTCACAACGGAAAAATGGGAACCCCATTGGGACGACCTGAAGAAAAATGAGGTGCTCGTATTTTATACCCAACAGCGCTGTAAGGATGGAAAGATTTTGGATGTGGAGGTGCGGGCACATTACCTGAAATTTGAAGACAAAGAATACAACTGTGCACAGGTAAACGATGTGACAGAACGTAAATTGACAGAAGTCAAAATCAAACAAACAAATCAATTTTTAGAAACCTTGCTCAACCATATCCCATCGGGTGTATTTTGGAAAGACAGGGAATCCAAATACCTGGGGGTGAATGCCATGTTTAGAAAAATAGCCAACTACCATGACGAAGTGATTGGCAAGTCCGATTATGAATTTCCCTGGGCAGAACAAGCTGATGACCTGTGTGCTGACGACCGATATGTAATGGACAATAACCTGTCAAAGCTTTTTTATACGGAACCGCTACGAAATGCGGATGGAAAAATCCATTACAATGAAGTAAGTAAGGTTCCGCTGATCAATCCTGAAGGTGAAGTGTTTGGGGTGATGGGCGTATTCCGCGACATAACCGAGCAAATAGAAATTGAGCATGCGTTAAAGGCAAATGAAAAATTATTGAACGGCGTAATAAAAAACGCCGCTGCCATCATTTACATCATTGACAAAAATGGAATATTCAGACTCTCTGAAGGTTTGGGACTCGCATCGCTGGGCTTAGTACCAGGGCAGATAATTGGACATTCCGTTTTTGAAATGTATAAAGACCAGCCCGATATTACCAACGCCATTCGCGCTGCTTTTCAAGGCCAAAGCGTAGAGAGCGAAGTACAGGTAGGTGGCCTCACCTTTTCAACACGCTACACACCCATTAAAAATGAAAAAGGTGAAATAGAAACTATGCTGGGTGTTTCATTTGATATAACCGATCGCAAAAAACTGGAGGAAGAACTTCACGTTTTAAACACCCAACTTGAAGTTCGCGTGGGAAAGCGAACAGAACAACTTCAACAGGCGAACCAAGACCTGGAGGCGTTCGCTTATTCTGTCTCGCATGACTTGCGTGCGCCCATCAGGCACATCGATGGCTTTTCCAAACTGATGTATAAGGCTATACCCAATCCATCCGAAACCATTACACGGCATTTTAATCGTGTGGCCACATCATCCAAGCGGATGGCTCAGATGGTGGACGATCTTCTTTTATTTGCACGCCTAGGCAAGAAACCTATTTCCAAAAAAGAGGTTGACCTTGACGCGTTGATAAAAAAAACGATTCAACATTTAAAATTTGAAATAGGTGACCGCGCAATAGAATGGAAAATAGATTCCCTGGGATCTCTTTTGGGCGATGGCAATCTGATACAATTGGCGTTTGAAAATTTACTTTTAAATGCCATTAAGTACACCTCCCCACGGCCCGTGGCAACCATTACTATTGGTGCAAAGCGAACCGATCGTGAAATTGAAATTTGCTTTAAAGACAATGGTGTTGGTTTTGATATGGCCTACGCAGATAAATTATTTGGTGTATTTCAGCGCCTTCACAGCCAGGAGGAATTTGAAGGCACAGGTATTGGACTTGCCAATGTGCGCCAAATTATAGCCAAACATAACGGCTCCATAGAAGCAGAAGGAAAAGTTGATGAGGGCGCTACATTTTATATAACATTTCCATTAACTTGAGTAGGATTATGGAAAGACTAAACCGGATATTATACGCAGAAGACAATCCTAACGATATTGAACTAACACTCGCAGCCTTTGCAGAACACAACCTCGCCAATGCTGTAGATGTAGTTCGTGACGGGGAAGAAACTCTTGATTACCTGAGGTTCACGGGGAAATATAACCAGCGTTCCCCTGAACATCCAGTGGTGATTTTGCTAGATATAAAAATGCCAAAAATGGATGGCATAGAAGTCCTTAAAATAATCAAAGAGACGAATGACTGGAAGCTCATACCTGTAGTCATGCTCACCTCCTCTCAAATAGAAACTGATCTGGTAAAAAGCTATGAACTTGGTGCAAATGCCTTCGTCATAAAGCCCATTGAGTTCTCAGCTTTTATGGAAACCATTAAAAATATTGCCCTATTTTGGGCAATCACAAATAAAACATCGTAGTACCTTCTTCTATGAAGAACCTGCTTGTTATTCTTTTGGAAGATAATGCCCTCGATGCAGAGCTGAATGAAGTTGAACTTCAACAACATTTAACGGAGTACCTATGCACCTTCCATTGGGTTAAAAACAAAAAAGATTTTTTAACATTATTAGAAGAGGTTTCTCCCGACCTTGTGCTTAGCGACTACAACATTCCTTCCTACACAGGACTAGAAGCGCTACGGGATTTTAAGTTGAAATTTCCAAACACCCCTTTCCTATTTGTTACCGGCACCCAACAGGAAGAAGTTGCTGCCAATGCTATCAAAGAGGGTGCATGGGACTACGTGGTGAAAGACCGCCTGACGCGGCTTACCATGGCTGTTCAAAATGCGTTAAGGCTACGAAAGGAACAATTGAAGAATATTGAAATTCAGGAAGCTGTCATTAAAAATGAACTTCGTTTTAGAACCTTGTTCAACTCTGCCAGCGATGCCATCTTTATCCTAAAGGATTTAATAATACTTGATTGCAATGTGGCGGCAGAAAAAATATATGGTTATCCCCGAGAAGAATTATTAGCTCAAAACCCCATCACGCTCTCCCCTTCCGTTCAGCCATCAGGCCAAAGCACAAGCGAAGCAGCAAAGGAGAAATTCAACCTTGCATTGGAAGGTTCTCCTCAATTTTTTGAATGGCGACATAAAAAATCGGATGGTACCTTATTCGATTGTGAAGTCTCTTTAAACCGCATGGAACTCGGTGGCGAAATTTTTATACAGGGCATTGTACGTGATATCACGGATCGTAAACAAACCATGGTTTCGTTGGCCGATAGAGAAAAGCGTTTCCGAAACCTGGTTGAGCAAAGTCCGCTCGCGGTCATTGAGTGGGATACCCAATTGAATGTGCTGGAGTGGAATGAGGCAGCAGAAAATATCTTTGGCTATACGCGCGATGAAGCTATCGGACGAAGTGCATTCGGCCTAGTATTAAAGCCCGAGCTCAATGTGCATATTAAAAACCTTCTCCATCAGTTGGTGAATCAAGAAGGAGGAGTCCGTAGCACCAATGAAAACATTACCAAACAAGGCACCACCATTACATGTGAATGGTACAACAGGCCGCTAACAAATGAAGATGGACAAACCGTGGGCATCGTGGCCATGGTAGAAGACATTACCGATAAACTAAAAGCTGAAAAAGCATTAAAAGAAAGTGAGCTTAAATTCCGTCAGATTATTCAGTCCAGTCCCATGGGCATATATGTGTATGAGGTGAACGACAAAAACCAACTCGTACTCATTGACACCAATGCTGCTGCTGATGCATTAACTGAAATTAACAACACCAAACTTATTGGTCTGACTATCGAGGAAGCCTTTCCGGGACTGCAAGGAACGGACATTCCAAAACATTACCTGAATGCAGCGCTAAATGGTACTCCTTGGTACTCAGAAAACATTCAGTATCACGACGGAAAAGTTAATGGTGCATTCGAAGTTTATGCTTTTCAAGCTGGCAGCAAACGTGTGGCCATTATGTTTTTAAATGTTACAGAACGAAGGCAAATTGAAGCTGCGATAAAAAATAAAAATGAAGAACTTACGAAAATCAATACCGAACTAGACCGCTTTGTGTACAGTGCATCGCATGACCTACGCGCACCTATAGCGTCCTTGCTTGGCTTGGTTGAGGTAGCCAGACTTGAAACAGACTTGAAGGAAGTGAATAAATTGCTCGACATGCAGAAGCGAAGCCTTGTGAAACTGGACAGTTTTATCCATGACATTGTCAGCTACTCGCGTAACAATCGGCTTGACCTTGAGATCGAAGCGATCGATTTCAATTCGCTTATAGAAGGTATTTTTGAACAGCTCCATTTTATGGACCAGCTGGCACAGTTGAAAAGAAAAATAAGCATTGCCCCTCATCTAAATTTTTCAACCGATCGTAAACGTATTTCCGTTATCCTCACAAACCTTATTTCAAATGCGATAAAATATGCTGACGAGCAAAAGCCAAATCCTTTTATTGAAGTACGAATCGAAAAGGATGTGAATGATGGTGTTGTCATTTCCGTTTCTGATAATGGCGAAGGTATTGGCTCCGACCAGCTTCCGAAAATATTTGATATGTTTTACCGCGCTACGCTTCGCAGCACAGGCTCAGGTATTGGCCTATACATTGTTCATGAAATTATACAAAAACTTAACGGCTCCATACAGGTTGAGTCGGAAAAAGGAGAAGGAAGTAATTTTGTGGTAAGGTTACCAAACTTGTCGGCAGAAATTGAAAAGGAACTTGATATACCAGAAGCGGTTAATTCTCAAGCGCACCGTCATCAACCCAACACGCAATAAGATCAATTTGCGCCTGGGTTAGAGAGCCATCACGAGGCATACTTTTGTCTTGGGTAAATTTTTTTATATCAGCAGCGAATTTTTTCGCATTTACGTAAAGCCTTAAGTCAGCTTGCCCCGTCCCATCATGGCACAAGCTTTTTGCACAGTTTACTTTTACGATTGGTAAAATTTCATTCGCCCAACTCGTTCCCGTAAATCCACGCGGAACGGTAACATTAAGGTTTAATGTACAATTGTTATTATCCTTTATGGTTATGGCGTGATTACCTTTCTGCAATCCCGTAAAAACATTTTCTGAAATAAAGTCACCGCCACCTAATTTATATAAGAAAGGAGCTACCCCTTCGGCAATATTAATCGTAATGGTTCCATCGCCATCAAGGCATTCATTATCCGCAGTAACATCAACCGAAGTAGAAAATCCTGCTGCCAGAATCGTAACATTGTTGACTTCTTTGAAACACGTATTAGCATCTGTAACTCGCACGGTGTAGATACCTGCTTTCATCGTATTAAACTCGTTGGAAGTTTGAGATGCCTGACCATCAATAGAAAATTGATACGGTTCCATACCTCCTGTGACCATCGTCTTAATAAATCCATCACTACTACTACAGCTGCTTGCATCCCCTATACTGCCGATGACAATCGCTAAATCGGATTCATCACAATTCACCGGGGCAGGCTCATTGTTATTGCATGATCCAATGAACACTAGTAAACCTATCAATAGAATGTTTAAACGAATCAGCATTGTCATCATCAAATCTAGGATGATTTTTTACGGGATAATACAATGTGTTTATTTATTTTCTGAAATTAATTTAAGACCACTATTTTTAAGCTGAACCGCAGGCATTAAAAAAATCATTCTGAAGCTATATTCACTTTAGTGTCAACGTTTTCCAATTCCAAAGACAATTAGATTGAAAAAAAAGTTTTAGCTCTTTCACTATCAATTACTAACCTTCCTCTGGGCAGTCAGGTCATACTCACTTAATCAAACCATTTTCACTCAATAATTCCGGGATTTGAGTGTTATATTCTATTCAATACCGTCACAATGATCGTCAGACGATTAGCGACTGAATTGTAATTTTTTGTAAATTTGATCTATGAAAACATATTTGCTCACCTTAGATGAGTCACAAGAAAATGTGATTCAAGCTTTAGCCAAGGCTTTAAAAATAGATTTGCAATTGATCAGTGAAAGTGATGAGGAGAAGGCTTTAGCAATAGCCATGGAGGATGGAAAAAAATATGGTCGATTGTCGAAAGACGAAAGAAAATCGTTTTTAGACAACCTCGGAAAATGAAGATTCAGATCGATAGAAGTTTTGAGCGCGATGCCAAACGCATACCGATCCAAGCACAAAACCAAGTAAAGGAAATTATTGAAAAACTTATTGTAGCGTCATCTCTCCAGGAAGTTGATGCGATAAAATTGGAAGGATTTAAGAATGCTTTCCGCATACGCTTTGGCAATTACCGTATTGGAATTTATTTGGAGGGAAATCAGATAATTCTGTCACGCGTACTCAACAGGAAAGACATTTATAGATACTTTCCAAAAAAATAAAAAAACGTCTGATAGCTAAAAATTA
>JBBRKB010000103.1:0-10610 GCA_038218385.1 Cytophagales bacterium
GGAATGGCAAGAAGTTTTAGCAGGTTGATGAAAATTGAACCAAACGGTTTTATCCAATTAATGGCAAACGAATCCCATCCAAGAAAAATGCAAAGCAGCCCGAGCACCAGACCTAAAAACATCCCTACAAAGATGCGGACATACAAAGGTATTTTCTTCATGTTGGCTTAGGTTAGCTTGCAATTTAATCCTTTGAAGGAATAAAGAAATTTTTAATTAACTGATTTGTTTATGCTGGCAATCTTATTTTCCGAATGGGCTATGACTGCCGCCACCGTTGAATCGCCAGTAACGTTTACAGTTGTTCGCAGCATGTCCAATGGTCTGTCGACAGCGAGTATCAAGGCTAATCCCGAAGGATCAAGTCCTACTGATTCGAGAACAATAATCAACATGATAATGCCAGCACCGGGCACAGCTGCCGCACCAATCGAAGAAAGAACAGAGGTAAACAAAATTGTCAACTGTGCACTTAAACTTAAATCAATACCAAAGGCCTGCGCAATAAAAACTGCCGACACACCCTGATGTATGCTTGTGCCATCCATATTGATGGTCGCTCCAAGCGGCAAAACAAAACTTGATACTTCTTCTGATACTCCTAAGTTTTTCTCAACGCAATCCAGCGTGACAGGTAATGTGGCGGCACTTGAACTTGTAGAAAACGCCAATATCTGCGCAGGCAAAATACCTTTCGCGAACTTCTTATACGGTAGGTTTGTAAAGATTTTAAGGATTGATGGATACACCAGAAAAATCATGAGCATAAGCCCGAGTACAACATTCAGACTATACAGCCCAAGTGCTTGCATCAATTCCATATCAATGTTAAGGCTGGCCAGCAAAGAAAAGACAGCGATAGGTGCAAACCGCATAATGATGTCTACGATTTTTAAAATCACAGCATTGGCTCCATCAAAAAAAAATTTTACCGTTCCTATTTTTTCTTTGTTGGATAAAATCATGGCCACACCAAAAAGAATAGCAAAGAATATCACTTGCAACATGTTGGTGTTATCGGCCATTGCACCAAAAATATTATCCGGAACAATATCAACAAGAGGTTGAAGCGGCCCGTCTTTCTTAACGCTATGTGCGGAATTAATTCTGCCATCCATTTCAGAGGCATAGCTCAATCTCAACTCTTCGCGCTTATCTACCGAAAGAAATTTGCCGGGTTTAATAACGTTGACCAAAAACAATCCAATAGCAACGGCTATGATGGTAGTAGAAATATAAAACGCAATGGTCTTACCTCCCATGCGTGAAAGGCGTGACACATCAGATAAATTGGAGATGCCATCAATCAACGAAAAAATAATCAACGGAATAGCGATAAGCTTAAGTGACCGAATAAAAATATCGCCCCATGGTTTTATCCAATTTTCTGTGAAGGTCACCAGCCCAAAGCTTTCTGCACTTAATCCCCAGGCGATTCCGATGGCCATTCCAATAAGGATCTTTGCGTACAGTGGCAGCCTCTTCATGCGGTTAGGTTTGTGAAAATAAATCCTATGAGTTATAAAAGTAACGATCCTTTAAAACAATGAAACTAAAAATCTATTAAAAGGGATTTTATTAGCAACTATTTAATCGCACGATTGATTTGCTTTGCAACAGCCACGTATCCTGATTCTGCAAGATGTATCCCATCGGTGTTTAGGGAATCGAATTTGGGAGATAAAGAAGTGTATACATCCACTAATGTGCACGAATATTTTTTTGATACCTCTACATATGCAGGCAACAATTTTTGTAAACGGTTGGCTGCACCATGATATTTTGGTTCCATCATTTCATCTGCAGCAATGGGAGGAGGTGTCACCAAAATAATTTTTGTCGCCTTTGATTTTTTTGTTTTAATGGTTTGAATAATCTTTTCAAGATTACGCGGCACCCTTTCTTGTAGCGAATCAAATATTGCTTTACAATCATTAGTTCCTAACATGACGATAATGAAATCTATCTTTTGAAATGTAGTGCTGGCAATCTGAAGTTGAAGATCAATATTTTTCAATTCGTTCAATTCAATCCTTTCCAGATTGTCAAATCCTAAGGTGTTGCCGCTGATAGAGAAATTAAGAATGGAGTCGTTTGGCCTTAATTTTTTCAACTGATTAACCCATCCGATTTCCTGAGCGCCATGCGAATCGCTAATAGCCACAATATTCAGTTGCGAATACCCGCACGTTACAAGAAAAAAAAGCAGAAAGGTTAATACAAGGGATCTGATCCCGGCCATAAGGGAAGTTTAATAAAAGTACTTCTGAAGAATACTTTCAATCTCCTTATAAAAGAGTTGTTCGTTTCCTTCCGCTAGTGACGTGCGCTCATGGGTTTGAATCTCATCAATAATAGGCTTGTAATGTTCCTTATTAAGAGGTGATGTGTATAATTCTTTCAAATCTTTCTTCATAAACTCAACACGCACATTGGAAAGATCTGAAATATGATATTTTGAAAGAAGATATTCTTTCAGAAATCGTTCATCTAAAAAATCCTTGATCAGGTCGTTTCGAAGTTTTACTACCAACTCAAGGATATTAACTTCATCGCCTGATAGTTTAACATCGCCATAATTATTAGTCTCTACAGTTTTTTCCATCAGGTTGTTTTTTTAACATTGGAAAGATGCGCATAAATCATGGAATATACTTCTTGGTTTTTACGATTTTAAATTTTATTGACCTCGGCCAGCAATAAAAAATCTACCAAGACCAAAGCAGCCATCGACTCTACAATAGGAACTGCACGAGGAACTACACACGGATCATGACGTCCTTTGCCCGACACAGTGGCTTCGTTTCCATCCTTATCAACGGTTTGCTGGTCTTGCATAATGGTGGCAACGGGTTTAAAGGCTACGTTAAAATAAATATCCTCGCCATTGGATATCCCACCCTGAATTCCTCCTGAGAGATTTGTTTTTGTTTTTATCTTATCACCTTCTTTATAAAATTCATCGTTGTGTTGTGATCCTCTGAGTTTTATCCCTTCAAAACCACTTCCATATTCAAATCCTTTCACAGCATTGATACTCAGCATGGCTTTGCCCAACTCAGCGTGGAGTTTATCAAAAACAGGTTCCCCCAGGCCAACAGGTGTGTTTTTGATAACACACGAAACAATCCCTCCAATGGTATCGCGATCTAATCGCACCTGATCGATTAAGGCAATCATTTTTTCAGCCGTCAAAGCATCAGGGCATCTCACAATGTTTTCTTCTGTTTTGGAAAAATCAAGTTGGGTATGGTCAGGTGCAACGATGTCGCCCACTTGTGATACATACGCATTGATGGTAATTCCCTTGCGGGAAAGCAAAAGTTTGGCAATAGCCCCGGCAGCCACACGTGCTGCTGTCTCACGCGCAGAACTTCTGCCTCCTCCCCGATAATCTCGGTTGCCATACTTTACCTCATAGGTATAGTCAGCGTGTGAGGGCCGAAACGTGTTGGCAATGTGACTGTAATCTTTGCTGCGCTGATCGGCATTCTCTATAACAATGGCAATGGGCGTACCGGTTGACTTACCTTCAAACGTACCGCTCAGTATTTTAAATTTATCTTCTTCCTTTCGCTGTGTGGTAATCTTTGATTGGCCTGGCTTTCTGCGATCCAGTTCGGATTGAATGAACACTTCATCAATTTCAAGTCCGGCAGGGCAGCCATCGATCACCACGCCAATGGCAGGACCATGTGATTCACCAAATGTTGTGATCTTAAAAAGGTTACCGTAAGAATTTCCCATGCTAGTATGTGCTGATAATTTTTTTGTTATTTCTTTTTGAACACCAGATACGCGGATGCTCCGAACATGGCAAAAATAAAAATATTAAAGAGTGTCTTGGCCCATCTCACACTTGCCAGCGTATGGAGTTGGTTGTCGGTGTCATTTATTTTATCATAAAACACACCTACATCGGTGGAGAGAATCGCTTCGTTCTTTCTGCTCTCTCCGGTAACAAATACAGTCAGTTTTGATCGCAGGGTGTCGTACCTTTTTTTCGATGGGTTAAAAAATACCCAATGAAAATAATCGCCAAGCCTATATTCACCAGGTTCTCCGGGAATCATAAAGTAGCTGAATGACTTTGTGCCGGTGACACGATTGTTTTGATGGTTGATATTCTGCCTCACGTTAGGTTCATAAAATTCAAAGTTTCCATCCTTACTGATCTCTGGTTTTGTAAGGGACGAAATATTTCCTTCGCCATAAATATTAAAGTCATACGAAGCGCTTTTTCCGGTTTGCAGATCGGTGTTGGGAATTCTTTCCTCCAGATAATAATCACCAACCGCAACAACATCTTTCAGGGGATGGGGCGGAAGTGGCTTTACATTTATTTTTTTAAGTTTTGTGTAAAAGGTTTTGAAATCCTCTTGTCTGTTTTGCCCAAAGAAAGAAGGGTTCTTGGCAACCTTATACTTGATCATTTCAAGGCCCACCTTGGGGAACACGATAGGCTCTTCATTGAGCGGATAAAATGTGGCTTGGTAAATTTTGTATTGCGTGTAACGCTTGCCGCCAATACTGACAACCTCACCTTCAATGTTTTCAATATTGAAATTCTCTTCCCAGCAATTGGCTGGTTTAACTTTTTTCAAAATGTCGCTAAGTTGCTCACTGAGTTTGTACCAACTCATCGGTGCCCTGTTTGATTCGGAAGTATAGAAAGAGAGGGTAGTGTTGAACCCTTCGCCTACATATACGTCATCCTTGTTGGTTGTCACCGCGAGAAAGGCATCATCTTTTACATCAACAAATTCAGTTTCCTCCCGCCCGTTAGCATCATCCCGGTCGAAAAAATTCCTGAAAGGATCGCGTTGATGGACTGTTACAGGTGGCTCTACTTTTATTTTCTTTCCCGGCGAAGAGACAAATTGATCATTAATTTTCATTTTGAAGGCGGGCAGAACAAAGGTGCCCTGCTTGGTGGGCAGGTAGGTCATGGTCACGCTTTGTGAGGAAGATATTTGTCCGTTGATGATGCTGGTAGATTGCTGTGAAGAAGTGCCTCTTTTACGGAAGCCGTCTATGTCAGGAAAATTGTCATAGCTTCTCAGGCGATCATTGGCGATGGTCACTGAGAGTGTCCAGGCTTGGTTCTCACCCACCTCATCTGGCCCCAGCACGATTTCAACTTTCTGCCCGAAAACAGTTAGAACATTTAAAATCAAACAAAAGGGAATAAATATGTTCTTCACACACATAATTATCTATCTATCGAATTTTTTAGCACAAAAGTATAAATGTTCTGTTGACAGACTTAACATTTATCTATATTACACGTATATAAAAACTTAATTGTTTAATCTCTCGCCTTTGAAACGTATGTTAAACTATGTCAAAACTGTGCTCACAAAAGTGAGTTTTGACGCGCGGCTCTTTGAGAAAGAGCTAAGAAAAGCTATCAAAATGCTGATAGCAGAGGAAGTATCGGATCTCAAAAGTTGGTGTTATGCCAGTTTTGGGAAAGAACATGAAGCAATCCTGAATCGCTGCTTCGTATTAGCATGACAAACATCTCATTTGAAACTTCAGCCCCGACAAAAATCGGGGCTTTAATTTTTTAAGGCCATGCGTATTCATTTTGCATCAAAATATTTTCCTTGGGAGGCGATCATCTGGTCAGGAGGGCTTTTAGTCCTTACTTTTATCACGCCAGAGGCAACACATTTTTCTATTTGCCCTATTAAAAATATGGGCTTCGATTTCTGCCCGGGGTGTGGTTTAGGCGCTTCCATATCTTTATTATTCCACGGCCGTATACTGGAATCAGTAACGCGACATCCACTGGGGATTTTTGCCGTTATTATATTAACTTTCAGAATCATCCACTTAACAACTCATTATATTAAACACTATGGCAAAAGTTATTGAAGTACTCCCCGAACTGCAAGGTGATGAAATGATGTATATCCAGGGAATTATTAAAGACATGGATGACGAGAAAGCGCGGATGTTTGCATCGGCTTACCGGGCAAGAAGAAAAGAACCGAACCTTATTCTGATGACTGCACTGTTAGGTTTCGTAGGTTTTGCTGGCATCCATCGCATGCTGATCAATCAAGTGGGAATGGGAATTCTTTATTTATTCACTGGAGGGTTGTGCCTGATTGGTACCATCGTTGATTTGGTGAATTATCAGCGGCTGGCGTTTGAGAGCAATCAAAAGTCTGCCAACGAAGTACTCGTCATCATGGGCTAATTTTTTTACCGCAGTTCTCATTATTTTTTAGGATGGAGAAAATGTGATTGAACGCATTAATCCTTTTTAATAAATCCTATATTTCGTTTCAGTCCGCTGAATTTTGTTCGCTTTATAGGCGAGTCTTTAAATATTTTTTTAAAAACATCTTCCGACAACTCTGTCCATTCTTGTGCAGACATGTTTGTTAATGTTGATGATGGATCAAACCGTGGCTCCCGGTGTGGTGTTGAAAAGCGGTTCCACGGGCACACATCCTGGCAGATGTCACATCCAAAAATCCAGTTTTCAAATTTGCCTTTGAAGTCGCTGGGGATTTCTTCTTTCAATTCAATAGTGAGGTACGAAATACATTTGCTTCCGTCAACCACATACGGTTCTGCAATGGCTTCGGTAGGACATGCATCCATACAGGCTGTGCACGAGCCACAATAATCTTTGATCGGCCCATCAGGCTCAAGTTCCAGATCAATAATCAACTCCGCCAAAAAAAAGAAACTGCCCATAGAGCGGTTTAGCAGCAGGCTATTTTTTCCAATCCACCCCAATCCACTGCGCTCGCCCCATGTGCGCTCCATCACGGGTGCGGAATCTACAAAAGCACGACCCTCTACATCACCAATTTTTTCGCGTATGCGATTTATAAATTCATTAAGCAACTCTCGAACGACAAGGTGATAATCTTCTCCGTACGCATACTTGGCAATTTTTAAGTCACTTGTTAGCGATAGGTCATTCTTTGGGAAATAATTATAGAGGAGACTCACCACAGACTTTGCCCCCGGCACAAGCAAGGTTGGATCAAGACGTTTATCAAAATTTTTTTCGAGATATTCCATCTTTCCGTGGTATTGCCGGCGCAGCCATTCTTCCAACTTTGGTGCTTCATCCGCAAGAAATTCAGCTTTGGAAATGCCGCAATACGCAAACCCCAAATCATGTGCTGTTGATTTGATAAAGGCGGTTGTTGTAGTTGGGTTTTTAAGGTTCATTGGGCACAAGAAACTGTGCGCTATATTAACGCATTTTGATGATTAGCCTCTGAACAAATGAATGGAATGTGGAGAGTAGAATTATTGGATTCTCAAAATTCACCTGGTTTAGAGGATTCTCAAATTGTGACAATGTGTCACCCTTTGGCATAAAAAACCGCTTGGCATAAGCATTGATAACCTGGGGTGAAACAAATAACTGAACTTCAAAAAATAAACTATAATCATGGGAAAAATAATTGGAATCGACTTAGGAACTACCAACTCATGCGTTTCTGTAATGGAGGGGAATGAACCAGTGGTGATCCCCAACAGCGAAGGGCGTAGAACAACACCCTCTATCGTTGCCTTCCTCGATAATGGCAAAGGTGAGCGCAAGGTAGGAGATCCCGCCAAGCGTCAGTCTATAACTAATCCTCAGAATACGGTTACGTCTGTGAAGCGTTTCATGGGTAAAAAATTCAACGAGGTAAAGGATGAAATGAAAATGGTTTCCTATGGAGTAGAGAAAGGAAACAATGACACCATTCGCATTCGCATTGGTGATCGCATGTACACAGCACAGGAAATTTCTGCCATGATCCTTCAGAAAATGAAATCAACGGCAGAAGATTATTTAGGAACAACGGTAACCGAAGCGGTCATCACGGTTCCAGCTTATTTTAATGATGCCGAACGTCAGGCAACTAAAGAAGCAGGTCAGATAGCGGGCTTAGATGTAAAACGGATTATTAACGAACCAACAGCCGCAGCGTTGGCCTACGGTCTTGATAAAAAACATCAGGACATGAAGATCGCGGTGTATGACTTGGGTGGTGGTACATTCGATATTTCTGTGCTCGAACTGGGTGAAGGTGTGTTTGAAGTAAAATCAACCAACGGTGATGTTCACCTGGGTGGTGATGACTTTGACTTACGCATCATGAACTGGCTGGCAGATGAATTTTTAAGCGATGAAGGACAAGATCTAAGAAAAGATCCCATGTCACTACAACGCTTGAAAGAAGCCTCTGAAAAAGCAAAGATTGAATTGTCCAGTTCAATGGAAACTGAAGTGAATCTTCCATACATAACATCAGTTGATGGAGTGCCTAAGCACTTGGTGAAAAAACTTACCCGTGCAAAGTTCGAACAACTGGTGGATGACTTAGTGCAAAGAACATTGGAACCTTGTCGCAAAGCGATAGCAGATGCTGGTGTGTCTACTTCTCAAATTGATGAAGTGATCCTTGTGGGGGGTTCTACACGTATGCCACGCATACAGGAAGAGGTAGAAAAATTCTTCGGCAAAAAACCTTCCAAGGGTGTGAATCCTGATGAGGTTGTAGCAGTAGGTGCTGCCATACAAGGTGGTGTGTTAACAGGCGAAGTAAAGGATGTATTGTTGCTTGATGTGACGCCACTTTCTTTAGGTATTGAAACCTTAGGCGGTGTTGCCACAAAATTGATTGAGTCCAACACAACGATTCCAACTAAAAAATCGGAGACATTCTCTACAGCTGCTGATAACCAGCCTTCGGTAGAAATACATGTATTACAAGGTGAGCGACCTATGGCAAAGGACAACCGTACCATTGGACGATTCCACCTGGATGGAATACCACCTGCACAAAGAGGTATGCCTCAGGTTGAAGTAACATTTGACATTGATGCCAATGGTATACTCCATGTTTCTGCAAAGGACAAAGGAACAGGTAAGGAACAAAAGATACGTATTGAAGCGTCTTCTGGGCTTACCGATGATGAGATCAAAAAAATGAAGGACGAAGCGCAAGCCAATGCCGAATCGGATAAGCAAACAAGAGAGCGTGTTGAGAAAATAAACCAAGCCGATACACTTATTTTCCAAACCGAAAAGCAAATAAGTGAGTACGGTGATAAACTTTCGGATGCTCATAAAACGACCATCAATGAAGCACTGGGCAGTCTGCGCGATGCACACAAGTCTCAGGACATTGCCGGTATTGACGCTGCCATGGCCAAGCTTAACGCAGCATGGCAAGCTGCTTCTTCCGAGATGTACAACGCCTCTAATGCTGGCGGCCCTACAGCGGATGCCGGAGAGCAAGGAAAAGAATCTTCTTCTGACAACGTCTCAGACGTAGAGTATGAAGAAGTGAATGATACCAAGAAGTAAGTAGGTATACCATACAAAGTAAAAAGCCTTCCTAAACCGGGAGGCTTTTTTTATGCCCCAATATTTTTTGTTGACTACGTTCATTCACGTGCATCTGCTCTTTATATTTGCCGCCTCAAAACTCTTACGAAATCATGTTAGTATTAAAATTTGGTGGCACCTCGGTAGGCAAGCCCGAGCGGATGAAGAAAATTGTAGACCTCGTTTTGGCAGCCCCGGGTAAAAAGGTAGTCGTGCTTTCTGCCCTATCGGGTACAACCAATGCATTGGTAACAATTGGCGACCACTTGCTTGCTGGCCGAAATGCTAAGGCCGAAGAGGAGATTGCTTCTTTGGAAAAACATTATGTTGATTTTATCAAGAACCTTTATTCAAGTGAATCCTTTTTAGCAGTTGGACAGGAGATAGTCAGCAGGTTTTTTGTTTTTATCAGACTTTTAGCCGCCGGACAATTTGATACCAAGAGCTATCGCGAATTGTTGGCTCAAGGCGAGTTGATATCGACAGAATTATTTTATCAACATGTGTTGGAACGCAAAGTAAGTGCACGGCTATTGCCAGCATTACACTTTATGTCCATTGATGAGAATGATGAGCCGGAGCTGGAAAAGATTTCAGCGCGGTTGAAACCGTTGGTTAATTCGTTTACCAATGTTGAAATCATTGTTACACAAGGATACATCTGCCGAAACCATCACAATGAAATTGACAACCTTAAAAGAGGTGGTAGCGATTACACAGCGTCCTTGATTGGTGCCGCCATACAAGCTGAGGAAATCCAAATCTGGACCGACATTGATGGCATGCATAACAATGACCCGCGTATTGTGAAAAAAACAGTGGCGATTTCTGAATTGACATTTGATGAAGCTTCTGAGCTTGCCTACTTTGGTGCCAAGATATTGCACCCTTCTACCATTGTGCCTGCCCAAAAATATAATGTGCCTGTGCGCCTTAAGAATACCATGGACGAAAAAGCACCGGGTACAATCATCACCAGCAAAGGCACCGATGGAAGTGAAGGGACTTTTAAAGCCATTGCAGCAAAGGACAATATTACGGCTATTAGAATCAAGTCGTCACGTATGTTGATGGCCTATGGTTTTCTACGCAAAGTGTTTGAGGTATTTGAACAATACAAAACACCTATCGACATGATCACTACTTCTGAAGTGGCTGTGTCGGTTACCATTGACACAAATTCTAACCTATCTAACATTGAAGCTGAGTTGAAAAAATTTGGCACCATCCAGATTGATACCAACCAGTCGAT
>JBBRKB010000104.1:0-10528 GCA_038218385.1 Cytophagales bacterium
TTGTTCGACAATGCTGGCAAGCAAGCCGGTGTTCTTATCAATAAAACGTTGGAAGCAGGTGAACATCGAATTGAAGTCGAAT
Organism: Cytophagales bacterium; assembly: GCA_038218385.1. Classification (GTDB taxonomy): domain Bacteria; phylum Bacteroidota; class Bacteroidia; order Cytophagales; family Cyclobacteriaceae; genus JBBRKB01. The sequence continues at coordinate 83 of JBBRKB010000104.1, forward strand.
TAAATACTTTACCTTCGGGACATTATATTTACCAAATGAAAAGTGGCTTCTACAAAGAATCCAAAAAACTTGTAATTATCAGAGAATGAAAAGACTTCTATTGTCCGTTATCATTTGCGTACTCTTCGTATCATTTGCGGATGCGCAATCAAAAAAAAAGAAGAAGGGTTCAACCTCTTACAACATAAAAGCAAAGGAAGAACAAAAGTTTCTTGAAAAGCAATGGTGGCTGGGCTTAAAGGTGGGTACTAATCTAACCAGTGCTACCATAAAAACACCCTACTCCTCCGTTGTGCCCACCAACTATGACCCGAGCTTTGGGAAGAAAAAATACGGGAGCTTTAACAAGCTGGGAAGCCAGGTAGCGTTTGAAGTCTCCTTCTATTTTAAAAAATTCGCGATTAGTATCCAGCCAACCTACCAACACTCACGATTGATGTACACCAACCAGTACCTCTGGTCGGATGAGGAAGATGGCACCAACACACTCATGTTAAACTATGAGCAAGAGCTAAAGATGGATTATGCAGTCATCCCTTTGCTCATCAAGTTTGATCTTACGGAGACGAAGCTAAGACCTTATGTTCAGGCCGGTGGTTTCGGAGCCTTCATGATTAGTGCCGATAAATCATTAAAAATTTCAGGTGTTGATAATGCTTCAGGTGGTGTAAACAATTTCACCAATGAGCCCATCAATGTTGTAGCCACAAATCTTTATGCGGGCCATTACTGGGGACTTGCCGGCGGTGCAGGTGTAAATTATTTTCAAGGCAATGTGAAATTCAATCTGGATATCTTGTATCAGTATGGAATGACCAACGTTTCATCTCCTGAAAATCGCTACAGCAACGGCATGCTTGCCAGCGTGGGGGATGCACAAGATGACATGACGTTGAACAACATTGTGATATCAGTGGGATGTTTGTTCCCGCTTCGCTTTTTGGGTAGTGGTTTTAAATCAGTCGATAAGTAATTTTAATATGATCCGTTTTTTTCAATTCATCTCCCTTGTTGTTGTCTTCGTGATGGTGTCGTGCTCAGACGATACCAATCCACGCCTGGATGAGCAGTCGTTCACCAAATTATACGACAACAATAAATTCAACTCTTCCTACACCCCTATTGACATCAAACAGACAGCAGACAAAGGCTATATCATTGTGGCCAGTCGCGTTTTAAAAGAATCTAACTACCGTGGCATCTACCTGATGAAGGTGGACAGCAAAGGTAATTTTATAAAAGAAGTTGAAGTAGATCCTATGTATGTTAACCCTGTGGCAAAGTTTATGGGGCTTCAGGATGAATTCTATTTCTTTTGCATGATGGAATTATCCCAAGCCACTCAGTTAGTAAAAATAAGCAGTGATCTGGAAAGCATCGAATTTTCTGAAGTGGGAAAACGCTATCCGTTTGCCGGGAACATGGATGGCAATTCCTTTGTCCTTTCCACATATGATGACTTCAATAAACTTTCAGAGATATCACTGGTAAATTCTTCAGGCGGAATTCTGGCAACGAAAAGTTTCAGCATTGGTGTTGGGGAAGACATTGAAGAACCCATCATCAATCATTTTATAAAAGGAGGAACACAACTCCCTTTTTCTGTAGGACGCATTCCCGGCGGGGCGTATTACTTTAATGGATTTTACAATTATACATTCTCGCTTGTCTTCACAGATTTTGTTGCAGAAGATCCAACCGGTGTTGTGCAGGGCCAGCAAGAAGGTGGAGGCCTGAGTGCCATTATGCCCATCGCTGCCAATAAATTTGCCGCAGCACGCTTTAACTTCGGTGATAATTTTATCATACCAAATGCAACTTTATCATCCAGTAGCATCACGTCAAGTGTTAACTTGGGCGGGAATACTTTTCCTGAACTTGTACCCAATGCACACGTGAGGATCATTCATGCCAGCATTAATTCTAAAAACATTTTGATCTATGCATCCGACACAAAGTCAAGCCAGATAGGGTTGTACTTTTATGATGAATCAACAGGCGCCTTTATCGCTTCTGAGTATCTTGGCTTTTCAAATCCTTTTGAGATTGCGAGCCTCATACAAACTGAAGATGAAGGTCTGGTGGTTTGTGGCACCACCAACATGGCAGGACGTTTCCCCCGACCAACGCTGTTCAAACTTTCGAAAGAGAAATTAAAAGCCATCATCAACTGATTGCTCCTTCCCTACCATAAGGTAAATTCATCCTTTTTTTACACCTTGTAGGTAATTATAATCGTATGCCTTCTTTTCAACACCATGTTGACTTAACGTCTTACAATACCTTCGGTATTCATGTCGCAGCAAATCAATTTTGTGCGTTGAATGCTGTGGAAGATGCCATCGAATTATTCAAAGCTAAAGACCTGAACAAAGACAACGTGCTTATCATGGGTGGCGGAAGCAATATGCTTTTTACCACTCCCGAATATGCAGGTTTGGTTGTGCTCAATAAAATTGAAGGCATAGACATCATTCACGAAGATGAAGATTATGTAACCGTAAAAGTTGGCTCGGGTGAAAACTGGCACAAGCTTGTGTTGCACGCGATAAGCAATGATTGGGGTGGAATAGAAAATCTTTCTTTGATTCCCGGCACTGTAGGTGCGGCGCCTATGCAAAATATTGGGGCATATGGTGTAGAAGTTCGAGAGGTGATTCAGTCTGTAGAAGCTTTACATCTGGAAAGCCTAACGCTTGAACATTTTTCCAATGCAGATTGTCAGTTTGGATATCGCGACAGCTATTTCAAAAATTCAGGAAAAGGAAAATATTTTATCTCAAGTGTTACGTTCAGATTAACGAAACGAAACCACAAGCTTCGCACAAGCTATGGTGCTATTCAACAACTCTTAACATCAGCGAGTATTGATCAGCCAACCATCAAAGACATCAGTGATGCCGTTGTTGCCATACGAAGCAGCAAACTTCCGGATCCTAAAAAAATTGGTAATGCCGGTAGCTTCTTCAAGAATCCATCCATAGATCATGACCAATTTGAAGCGATCATAAAAAACCATCCTCTGGTTCCCTCCTATCCAGGAGAAAATGGTTTAATAAAAACATCTGCGGCATGGCTCATTGAGCAATGTGGTTTTAAAGGAATGACACGCGAAAACATTGGCGTGCATAAAGAGCAGGCACTCGTGTTGGTTAACTATGGGAATGGAAAAGGTAGTGATGTTTGGAACCTTGCCCTGGAGATACAAGATCATGTTGAAAAAAAATTTGGCATACGGCTGCATCCTGAGGTCAACATCATACGCTGATGGGAGAACAAAAAGTATAAAGTCTGGCGATTCATCCAGATGTCAAAACATTGACATTCAAAAATAATTATCAAAAAATTTTCTTTGATAAAATAATTGTTATAACTTTTCATGTCGTTTAACAATTTTTTAAACAAGTAAACGCTATGGCAAAAACAACCACTAAAAAAGCAGCTAGTAAAAAGCCTGCTAAGAAGGCCGCTAAAAAAGCAGCTAAGAAGAAAAAGTAAATTAGGTCTTAACCTAAAAAACTTTGCGAAGGGAAGTAATTATTATTACTTCCCTTTTTCATTTTCATTCAGACAACCTATTGATTCATCGGAAGCATTACTTGAAGTGAGTGGTCTCATTTCATTCGGTTGCATAAAATTATTCCATTATAATACTGTCTTCTGCCTAATTCGATTGTAACTTTACTTTAAATAAAAACCAAACCCCATATCAAAATGGCAAAAGCAACTTCGAAGGCAGCACCAAAGGTTGCCAAAAAAACAAGTGCTAAACCCGCAAGCACAACCAGCACAAAAAGTATTGAAATTGATAAAGCAGCCGACCTGGCGTTGGCGAAGCTAAAGGAATTGAACCTCGATGCCCCGCTTCAAGGCGAGCTTGAATGGTGTATTGGTAGCTACAGTTTTGATAAAAATCCTGAAGGCCTCATCAAAATGATTAGTAAGGCAATCACCGTTTTCAACGAAGAGAAAGCTAAAAAGACTAAAGGTGTAACACCTAAGTTGATAAGCGACCTGTCAGGCGCAATCAAAAAATAATCAGATCATATGGGTGACATTGGATAAAACACCCGTATACTTTTCTGCTTTCACACCAAACTTCCGAAGGAAATCAACACCTTCATCATGGGCAATGCCTTTGTGCTCAGCGTATGAATTAAGGAAGATGACGTGTTGTATACCCACCGAATAAATAATCCGGGCGCAAGACAGACATGGAGATAAGGTAACATAGAGTGTTGCCCCATCTACAGAAGTCTTGTTTTTTACAGCATAGAGAATGGCATTTTGCTCTGCATGGATCGCCAGTGAACATCCGCCCTTTGAATCTCGCGGGCAACCTGCCGTTGGCCACTCCTCATCACAATTGTGTGTGCCTGATGGGGGTCCGTTGTAACCGATAGAAATAATACGGGTATCTTTAGTAAGTACAGCGCCCACATGTCGTTTGATACAATGCGACCGTTTAGCCAGGTTTACGGCCAGTTCCATATAAATATCATCAAAGGATGGTAGCGACATGATGGTAAAATTAAGTAATTATTATATTGGGCTCGAATTTGCAAATACAATCTGATGCTGAAAATTCTTACGCTGTTTATTTTATCAATAGTTTCCCTTAATGCGCTTGGTCAAGAGACACTTAAACCGCGGCCAAGTCCCATGACTGCCGTATCGATGCGATACAAAGATTGTTATGTAAAAATAGTCTACAGTCAACCCCACAAGCGAGGGCGTGAAGTTTTTGGAACCCTTGTCCCTTTTGGACAGGTTTGGCGAACCGGCGCTAATGAAGCCACCGAAATTACCTTTACCCGGGATATTCTCTTTAACAGTACATTAGTAAAGGCCGGAACGTATTCGATCTTCACCATTCCCGATAGAATCAAATGGACGATCATTTTAAATTCAGAGCTCGGCTTATGGGGCTCCTATAACTACAATAAAAAATTAGACGTAGTGCGGTTTGATGTTCCTGTACAGACGCTTAATGATAACATGATACCTTACGAGCCGTTCACCATACTGCTTGAGCAGGTGAATGATAAAGCAACCCTCCGTATGTTATGGGACAAAACGAAAATCGAAGTGCCCATTAAATTTATCAATTAGAAACATGTTAAAACTATTTACATTTCTTGTAGCCCTGCTATCCAGCACTTTTTCATTTGCTCAGACCAATAGCGAGCTTGAATCACGCGGTGGTTTTAAAGATATAAAACTTGGCGAACCCGTGGATTCCATCAAAGGCATCAAATTAAAAAAGGAGTTTACGGAAAAGGGTAATGTATTTAGTTCTGCCTACTATGAGGTTGACAATCCAGAATACATGAGCATTGGTGACATAAAGGTTAAAGAAGTAGAGTTGGAAACCTACCATAATCTAATCTATAAAATCACCGTTGTCACCGAAAAAGATGCCCGACTCATGAAAGCAATGGAGAACGTTCTTGGAAAGGCTACATACGCTGCAAAAGAAGGCAACTATTTTTGGGCTAGCGAGACACTTCTCCTTACTTTTGAATCCCACAGCAAAAAACACCTCAAGCTTGTCTATAGCTCATATACTATTCCGAAGCTAATGAAAGCAGACCGAGAGAAAAAAGTAGAAAACATATCCAATGACTTCTAATATTACACCTATGAAAAAACTGAAATTAGTATGCGCCGCAGTATTAGTGGCATCAACAGTATGCGCTCAAAATGTTCCTAACAAATGGACACCTGAGTCTACGGAAAAATGGGAACCACAACCCAAGGTCATCACACCAGGTGAAAAGCCAAGCGATGCTCCTTCCGATGCAACCGTACTATTTGATGGAAAGAATTTGGATAGCTGGGTAAGTGCCGCTAATGATTCAGCCGCAAAATGGACCGTGAAAGATGGCGCATTCACCATAGCACCGGGAGCAAAAGATATCAAAACAAAACAGGAGTTTGGTAATTTTCAATTACACATTGAGTGGGCTTCCCCTTCCGTTGTTGATCCCAATAAGAAAAGCCAGGGACGTGGCAACAGCGGCATCTTTCTACAAGAACTGTACGAAGTTCAGGTACTTGACAATTACGAAAATAAAACCTACGCCAATGGACAAGCAGGTTCCATTTATAAGCAACATATTCCTCTTGTAAATGCATGCAAGGCTCCAGGAGTATGGCAGGTTTACGATATCTTTTATACCGCCCCTATTTTTAATGATGGTGGAAGAGTGGTGACGCCCGCTTACGTAACGATTGTTCACAATGGTGTATTGGTGCAAAACCACGTGGCTCTACTCGGCCCCACAGAATACATTGGTTTTCCCATCTATGTACCACACGGTAAGGGTTCCATCAAATTACAAGATCATGGCAACTTGGTGTCCTACAGAAACATTTGGATTCGGGAGATTTAAGAATCAATGTCGTTGACTTAAACTTTTTTGTTATGGCCTCACCTCAATATCTCCAAAAGGGAGGAAGAGAGTGAAGCCTAAGCCCACAACATTGATTTAAGAATGATGATTTAATGTAGCCAACGATCTTATAGGTTAGATAATCGAAAAGACCTTTAGGGATTACCTAAAGGTCTTTTTATTGACCAAATTCATCATCGACTTTTTGCTTTATGGTTTAGGATTCTAAATTTACAAATTCAAGAAAGTCCATCATGACTGAGCAACAAGCGAATAAAGAGATCAACGATTTAGCTGAACAGATCAACTATCACAACGATCTGTATTATCACCAGAATAAAACAGAAATCAGCGACTTTGACTTTGACCAGTTGTTGGTAAAGTTGCTCGCCTTAGAGAAAGCGTTTCCCCAACTAAAAACAAAGGACTCTCCTTCTCAGCGCGTGGGTGGAACCATCACAAAAGATTTTGCCACTGTTGTGCATAAATATCCTATGCTCTCACTGGGCAACACCTATAGCGCACAAGAGCTCGAAGATTTTGATGGCCGTGTGGCGAAGGCGCTTCAAGATGAGGCGTACGAATATTTTTGCGAATTGAAATTTGATGGCGTGTCCATTAGCCTTACCTATGAACATGGTTATCTGGTTCGGGGTGTAACACGTGGCGATGGTGTGCAAGGAGATGATGTAACTGCTAATGTTAAGACGATCCGCAGTATTCCTCTTCACATCAACACTAAAAATCTACCCGATTCTTTTGAAGTGCGTGGCGAGGTTTTCCTTTCCAAAAAGGCTTTCGAACAGTTAAACAAAGACCGTGACGACATTGGCGAGGAGCGTTATGCCAATGCACGAAACACAGCCTCAGGCACATTAAAAATGCAAGACTCCGCAGAGGTAGCGAGGCGAAAGTTGAACTGCTTTGTGTACAGCCTCATGGGTGACGATGTTGACATTACCTCACACGAAGAAGCGATAAAACAATTGGAAGCGTGGAAGTTTAATGTTTCGCCATCGTATCGGAAATGCAACAACATCCAGGAAGTACTTTCATATATTAATGAATGGGAAACCAAACGCCTTGAGCTTCCCCTTGAAACAGATGGTGTGGTTTTAAAAGTCAACTCCCTTGAGCAACAAGAAGAACTTGGTTTCACCGCCAAGAGCCCCCGATGGGCCATTGCCTATAAGTACAAAGCGCAGAGCATGAGCACACGACTTAAGGATATAACCTACCAGGTAGGTCGTACTGGTGCTATCACACCGGTAGCAGAGCTTGAAGCCATCTTACTGTCAGGAACTACTGTGAAGCGGGCATCTCTTCACAATGCCAATGAAATTGCCAGGCTTGATCTTCGCATTGGCGATAATATATTCGTTGAAAAAGGTGGCGAGATCATTCCCAAAATCACGGGTGTTGACCTATTGGAAAGAGATGAAAGCCTACAACCGGTTGACTACATTACAAAATGTCCTGAATGTAACACACCCTTAATCAGGCAAGAAGGGGAAGCATCACATTATTGTCCTAATACACTGGGTTGCCCGCCGCAAATAAAAGGCAGAATAGAACATTACATCCAACGAAAAGCTATGGATATTGATTCGTTGGGCGAACGCACCATCGATCAACTCTTCACTCTGGGATTAGTGAAGAGTCCTGCAGACTTGTATGACCTTACTGAAGAAAGTATTTTAAAGTTAGAAGGGTTCAAGGCGCTGTCTACACAAAACATGTTGAAGGGAATTGAACAATCCAAAAAGGCATCGTTTGAAAATGTTTTGTTTGCCATTGGGATACGATACGTTGGTAAAACGGTAGCAGCAAAATTGGCATTACATTTCAAAACTATTGACAGCATCATGAAGGCCAGCCATGAGGAATTGATCGCGGCACCTGAGGTAGGCGAGAAAATAGCATTAAGCCTTATTGATTTTTTTAGTAAAGCGGAAAATAGAAACGAAATAGAGCGGCTCAAAAAGGCAGGATTGAATTTTGAAAGCCAGCATCAGCAGATTGAATTCGAAAGTAATGCTCTGGATGACAAATCATTTGTAATTTCGGGCGTGTTTAAAAAATATGAGCGGGAGCAATTGAAAGATATTATTTTGAAAAACGGTGGACGGGTCGTTTCTGCCATCTCAGGGAAGTTGGATTATTTGGTAGCGGGTGATAATATGGGGCCAGCAAAACTTGAAAAAGCTGTAACGCTCGGTATCAAGATTATTAATGAAGAAGAATTTGATATGCTATTAAAGTAAATAATAGGTTTAATAATCATGATTAACTTACTGAATATCAATACAAAATCAACTCTTAAGAGAAATAAATCTTTAAGGGGGAGCATGCCTTACAAAGAAGCGACAAAGGTAGGCGTTGTCTTCACCGTGGAAGACAAGCAGAAGCATGAACAGATAAAAGAACTGATCAAGAAGCTTGAGCGTGATGGAAAAAAAGTAACCGTTATATGCTTTCTACCAAATGACAAGCAAAACTATGAGTTTCTTTTTGACTTTTTCACAGAGAAAGATGTGTCCTTCTGGGGCAACCTCACAGCAACCAATGCGTTGAAATTTTCGGAGTCAACATTCGACTATCTTTTTTATCTGGACACCGAACCTAATTCTTTAATTCTTAATTTGCTGGCTCGAAGTAAGGCCAAGTGTAGAATGGGATCTTTTTGGGATGATGGCAGTAGTTTTCTTGAGTTTATGCTAGAGAACAAGAACGGAGTAAAAGGATTGATTGATGGTATCTGGAAGTATTCAAGTCTATTGAGATAATAAAAAAATGAAGAAGTTTTTTGGTACGGGCGTTGCCTTGGTCACGCCGTTTACGGAACACCTTGAAGTGGATTACAAAGGGTTGAAAAAATTACTCAGCCACACAGCAAAAGGAGTTGATTATTATGTGGTAATGGGTACTACAGGCGAGTCCGCCACAGTGAACTTTCGCGAAAAGAAAGACATCCTTCAATTTGTGAAAGAAAACAATCCCAATAAACTTCCCATTGTGTATGGCATCGGTGGCAACAACACACAAAGTGTATTGGAAGGAATTAAGTCAACCGACTTTGAGGGTATTGATGCAATCCTCTCTGTTAGTCCTTACTATAACAAGCCATCGCAGGAAGGTATATACCAGCATTTCAAAATAATAGCGGACACTTCTCCCGTACCTGTTATTTTGTACAACGTACCGGGAAGGACTGCATCCAACCTATCAGCAGAAACAACATTGCGATTAGCAGAGCACAAAAACATAATCGGTATCAAGGAAGCCTCAGGAAACCTTGAGCAATGTATGCACATCATTAAAAACAAACCGAAGGACTTCATTTTGATGTCGGGTGATGATATGCTTTCAGTGCCGTTGTATAGCATTGGTTCTAAGGGAGTGATTTCCGTGCTCGCTAATGCCTTGCCAATTGTGTTCAGGAAAATGAAGGAGCATGCATTTGTAGGTAATTTTGCGAAAGCAAGTCAGGAACAATTTAAGTTATTAACCATCAACGGGCCAATGTATGAAGAAGGGAATCCCGTTGGCGTAAAGCAATTACTTTCAGAAATGAAAATCTGTGGAAACCACGTAAGGCTACCTATGGCCTGTGCATCTCCTGCGTTACAGGCTAAAATCAGCAAGGCGCTGAAGAGTGTGAAATAAGGGACGAGGGCAGAGGGACGAGGTACGAGGAAGAGGTAATGACGAATTACAAATGTAGAATGACGAATGGGTGCGCCTGACATACCAAAGATGTATGTAAGAATATAAAATGATACGCGCTAAAGTCCCTCTCTTTTGGAGTGGGATTTAGGGTGAGGCTGAAATAAGGGACGAGGGCAGAGGGACGAGGTACGAGGAAGAGGTAATGACGAATTACAAACGTAGAATGACGAATGGGTGCGCCTAACATTCCAAAGATGTATGTAAGAATATAAAATGATACGCGCTAAATCCCTCTCTTTGGAGAGGGATTTAGGGTGAGGCTGAAATAAGGGACGAGGGCAGAGGGACGAGGTACGAGGAAGAGGTAATGACGAATTACAAA
>JBBRKB010000105.1:0-10516 GCA_038218385.1 Cytophagales bacterium
CTAAGCAAGGCCGTGTGATGGGAAGTAACTATGTTCCTTTCAATGCCATCAACCAATTGGAAATGTTTCAAGCCGAGACATTCGACTCTGCCACAATAGATAAAGAATTAATACTTGCTGAAGATTTGGGCATGAACACCATGCGTGTATTCTTGCACGACTTGCTTTGGAAGCAGGATGCGGCAGGGTTTAAAAAGCGATTGGATACTTTTCTTGCGATATGTGCCAAGCACAACATAAAACCAGTGCTTGTATTCTTTGATTCCGTTTGGGATCCTAATCCGACATTGGGCACACAGAAGCAACCTACACCCGGCGTTCATAATTCAGGTTGGGTGCAAAGTCCTGGTGCTGCAATTTTAACAGATTCAACACAATGGGGCGAACTTGAAAAATATGTTTTGGATGTAATGGAAACATTTAAGAATGACGACCGCATTTTGGCGTGGGATATGGTGAACGAACCTGACAACGTTGTTTCACAATATGCACCAACACCTGACAAAGCCGCACTGGGTTTTACGTTGGTGCGTAAAGCATTTGAGTGGGCGCGAAAAGCAAATGTATCACAGCCCATTACATCGGCTCCCTGGAAAGAAAATTGGTCTAACGCGGATCAAATGGATGCGATGAGCAAATGGCTGTTTGAAAATTCAGACATCATCACCTTTCATAATTACGGTGACTCTACAGATTTTAAAACGCGCGTAGAGCAATTGCAACGCTATGACCGTCCGCTCATTTGTACGGAATATTTGGCGCGCAGCGTGGGCAGTAAATTTGAAACAATTCTTCCAATAGCAAAGCGCTACAATGTTGGGCTTATCAACTGGGGTTTTGTAGAAGGAAAAACAAATACTATTTATCCATGGTCATCATGGGAGAAACCTTTTACGAAGGAGCCGAAACCATGGCATCATGACATTTTCCGAAAGAATGGAAAGCCGTATGACCCAAATGAGATTAAACTAATTAAAGAATATACTGGAAAGCTTTAACATCAGTTGTGAATTTTAATCAGAAGGAAAAAGGCATGCCGTTACTGGTGTGCCTTTTTTAGTAGATGGTTTGTTAACCATTTGATGTAACGACAAACCACCTTATCATTAATTGACTATATTTGCCTCTCAATAGTTCTTTGTTTGTTAAACCATCATAGCCGTTGCAGGTTTCCCTTAACGGGGAATTAATAAGGAACCGTGTGAAAATCACGGGCTGTCGCGCAACTGTAATTCCGCCTTCTTCAGAAAGAAGGAAAATTTTTTGTTCACTATGCCATTATTCCAACACGTGTAGGAGTGAGAAGGCGAACAAAATCGGAAAAGCCAGGAGACTTGCCTAGCAACGCATTGACATTTGCTTTCGCGAACTGAGGCAAGGTCGGCCATGAATAGTAATGTTAACGCATCTTCATCCGTTAAGAGCTTTGCTATTTATTATCCCCTTGGAATTTCGTGTAAGCAATCGGTGAGCAGCAAGGATTGTTCGTGCAATCTATGTTTCACTTAACCAAGCAAAAAAATGCTTACACACAATCTTGGCTACCCGCGAATAGGTAGTCATCGTGAATTGAAAAAGGCCAGCGAAAGTTATTGGTCAGGAAAGTCAACGTTCAAGAGCGTTCTTCAAGTAGGAAGAACCATTCGGGAAGACAACTGGCGTATCCAACAACAGGCTGGTATCAATCTCATTCCATCAAATGATTTTTCTTACTATGATCATGTGCTTGACACATCCCTGATGGTGGGTGCCATACCCGAGCGGTATCATGAAGTTATCCTCAACAAAAAACACGCAGAGCTCGATCTGTACTTTGCTATGGCACGGGGTCATCAAAAGGATGGGCTCGACATTACGGCAATGGAAATGACGAAGTGGTTTGATACAAACTACCACTACATTGTTCCAGAGTTTAGCAAAGGACAGAATTTCAACCTGCTATCTACAAAAGCCATTGATGAATTTTATGAAGCTAAACTGCTGGGCATACAAACAAAGCCTGTTTTGCTTGGCCCTGTTTCGTACCTCTTGCTGGGCAAAGAAAAGGAAGAAGGTTTTCATCGCATTGATCTCATCAAAAATTTAGTACCGGTTTACATCGAAGTATTGAAAAAACTTGATGCGCTAAATGTCCAGTGGGTGCAATTTGATGAGCCCTACTTGTGCCTCGACATATCCGAAAAAGAGAAGGCCGCATTCACGTATGCGTATGCAGAAATCCGAAAAGAATTTCCATCTCTGAAAATGATTCTGGCAACCTATTTCGATGGGCTTCGCGATAATGTTTCACTCGCAGCATCGCTTCCTGTTTGCGCACTTCATATCGACTTGGTGCGTAGCCCCGATCAATTGGATGATATTATTATTGCCTTGCCCGAAAGGATGAGTATCTCATTGGGTTTGGTAGATGGTAGGAATATTTGGAAGAATGATTTTGCAAAATCGCTAAGTTTTATTTCTAAAGCTGTAGATGCGTTGGGTGAAAAACGTGTATTGATTGCATCATCGTGTTCACTCTTGCATTCACCGTGCGATTTGGACTTGGAAACAAATGACACTGTTTTACTTCCCGAAATAAAAAACTGGATGGCCTTTGCTAAACAAAAACTCCATGAGGTAGACACGCTACGAAAATTATCTTCCCCAGATGTGAAGGGCTCGCTGCAAGTACTTTTGCTTGAAAACCAATCAGCTATTGAAAGTAGAAGGACATCACAGCGGATTCATAAAGCTGAAGTAAAGGAACGGGTCGCTAACATCACCGCTGAAGATGAACATCGTAAGAGTAATTTTATTGTGCGACAAAGTAAACAGCAGGCAGCATTAAAGCTTCCTTTGTTTCCCACAACAACCATTGGTTCATTTCCCCAGACTGAAGAAGTAAGAAGCTGGCGTGCGAAGTGGAAGAAAGGTGAACTTACTGATGTAGCGTACCACAACCTCATCAAGGCAGAAACGGAAAAGTCAATCCGGTGGCAAGAAGAGTTGGGCATGGATGTGTTGGTTCATGGCGAATTTGAGCGAAATGATATGGTTGAATACTTTGGTGAGCAATTGGCGGGGTATACCTTTTCAAAATATGGATGGGTGCAAAGTTATGGATCACGATGTGTGAAGCCACCTATTATTTATGGCGATGTTTACCGCCCACAGCCCATGACAGTTGAATGGACAACCTTTGCTCAATCCTTAACCCAGAAACCTATGAAGGGAATGCTCACAGGGCCGGTTACGATCTTGCAATGGTCGTTTATTCGAGATGATCAGTCAAGGCAAACTACATGCACACAAATAGCATTGGCGATACGGGATGAAGTACAAGATCTGGAGAAGGCTGGTATAAAAGTTATTCAAATTGATGAACCTGCCATTCGTGAAGGTCTTCCATTGCGCAGAGCGGATTGGCAAAATTATCTTCAGTGGGCAGTGCGCGCATTCCGAATTGCCTCAAGTAATGTGAAGGATGAAACACAGATCCATACCCATATGTGTTATTCAGAATTCAACGATATCATACAAAATATTGCTGATATGGATGCGGATGTGATCACTATTGAAACATCACGCTCGCAGATGGAACTGCTGGATGCCTTTGTGGATTTTCAATATCCGAATGAGATTGGCCCCGGTGTGTATGATATTCACAGTCCACGTGTACCCACAACGGATGAAATGGTATCTCTGTTGAACAAGGCGCTTCATGTATTGCCAGAGCGAAATATTTGGGTGAATCCAGACTGTGGATTGAAAACGAGAAAGTGGCCGGAGACGGAAGTTGCTATACGCAACATGGTGAAAGCCGCACAAGCCATGCGCACCCTTGTTGAGACTGCTAACGTGTAGGTGATTTTAATTTTTAAAAATAAGAGACCAGGTGTGATGCCTGGTCTCTATATCCTAAACTATGAAAAATCAATTAATAGGTAAGCATGAGAGCAAAGTCTGTCCGCGATGCAAAATTTCATTTGAATGCAAAGTAGGATCGATAATGTTGTGCCAATGCAGTAACGTAAAATTGAACGATGCTGAACGTGATTACCTTAGACAATCATGTAGTGATTGCATGTGTGCTTCATGCATGCAAGAATTGAAATCGGAGTATCATTCTCAACGCTTTAAAAATCGACTAAAAAAATTAATGAGGTTCTCTTAGGGGTCTTTGTCATTCAAATGATTTTAGATAATTCTTAAAAGCTAAATATATACATGTGTCGGTGTAGTTGACACGCTACCTGAAGTTGAATCTTTATCAAGGTAGATCAAATAGAGAATTTATTAATAGGGCCGATGGCTTATCCGCTCTTGGGTTCGACCCAGGTAGATGTGGCTGTCAACAATTAAAATTGCAAAGCAATAAGAATTCTCATGTCAGCGTTGTTAGGAACATTCACCCCTAAATATCTACCAAATGAAAAAAGCAAAATATGCCTCCATGCTGCTTGTGTTGGCAATATGTATTCTTTATTCAGCATGCGAAAAAGAACCTGCTGCATCACCTACAGAGGTAACGTATCGGATCACCCCTATGAATGCATACTTTACAAAAATCGCTTACACGGATGGTGAAGGCAATGAGGTAGTCATTTCAGACCCTGCGGAATTTACCGATGGAATCAAATCATTTTTTATTTCAGACAAACCGTTTACTGCTAAATTCGATACGGAAATCAACAACACATCTACATCGGGAGTGAGTTATGTACTTACTATTTCAGTGAATGGAAAGCAAATGAAATCGGCCGCCGTGCAAGTAGCTGCAGGTGCTGAGATTGAACCTATTTCTTTGGAATTTATGATCCCCTAATGGGTGGATGAATATTTGAATGGATTTCAAGTAATGACAAGTCTTGGTGATAAATTTCTGGATAGATAATGGTCTTTTTGGATGATTGACAGCGTCTGGTTTTCTATCATCCCAGTACCCGACTTATTAATCAAAAGCTGGCGGCCACATCTTTTTAATCCCTTTCTGCCACTAATTAACTGTTTCGTTTGGCAATCTGATCAATAACCATTATTTTTTTAACTTTGAAGTTGACCCAAACACATAAAGTGCCGTGTGGTTAAATCCGCACATTAGAAAATTTTGACAATGGACAAGAAATTAATTTACGGAATTCAACAGATAGGGATTGGTGTTGATAATGCGGATGAAGCATTTGAGTGGTATGCAACGCGGTTGGGTTCTGACGTGCCGGTTTTTGAAGATGATAACATGGCCACGTACATGGCCCCCTACATGGGAGGAAAGCCCCGTAAGAAGCGAGCCATACTCACGCTAAATATGCAGGGTGGAAGTGGATATGAGTTGTGGCAATTTACTGACCGCACACCCAAGCGCTCGATACCTAATGTGCAAATGGGGGATTTCGGAATAAGTATTACAAAAATAAAATCGCGTGACATTCAGAAGAGTTATGACCGCCTGAAGAGCGCAAGTGTAACGATGTTGGGCGGCATCAACGTTGAGCCGGATGGAAAGAAAAGTTTTCATATTCAGGATCCGTATGAAAATATATTAAGAATAAAAGAATCCAATTCCTGGTATTCCCTTAATGGTTGTGATGTTGGTGGGCCTTATGGTTGTGTGATTGGTGTATCGGATATTGATCATGCCTTGAAATTGTATGCTGAAATTCTAGGCTATGAAAAAATCGTATACGATCAGACTGGTACCTTTGAAGACCTTAAAGATTTGCCCAATGGAAATGGAAAATTCCGCCGTGTATTATTATCGCACCACGATGATCGAACAGGTGGATTTAGCAACCTCTTTGGGGAAAGTCAATTGGAGTTGATACAAAGTTTGGATCGTACACCGAAAAAAATATTTGAAGGAAGGTATTGGGGCGACATTGGATTTATCCACGTGTGCTTCGATATCCGTAACATGAACGCCCTGGTGAAGGAGTGTGCAGACAAACAATTTCCCTTTCGGGTATTGAGTTCTGAGTCGTTTGATATGGGCGATGCAAACGGACATTGGGGATACATTGAAGATGGAGATGGTACCTTAGTAGAATTTGTGGAAACACATAAAGTACCGTTGATAAAGAAACTGAATTTCAATATCAACCTAAAGAATCGCGATCCGAACAAGCCACTTCCCAACTGGATGATCAAAGCCATGGCCATGAAGCGAGTAAAATTTAAGACTCGCTAAAATTATCAACAACTTTCTTTTCGCAAGTTTCGGGTTTTACCTTACTCACTGGAGTTTTATTTTTGACTTTATAAACAGTGAGAAAAAATGAACGAGCAAGAGACCATCGATTTCAATCGCATTGCGGAAGCCATTGAATACATCAAACAGAATTTCAAATCACAACCAACTCTTTCTGATGTAGCAGATCAGATGAACCTTAGTCCCTTTCATTCCCAGCGAATTTTTACGGAATGGGCAGGCGTGAGTCCGAAGAAGTTTCTTCAATACATTAGCGTAGAACATGCAAAGGAAATTCTGAAGAATAAAGGAGCCACTTTAGTTGATGCTACGTACGAGACCGGCTTGTCAAGTACGGGGAGGCTTCATGATCTGTTCGTAAAAATTGAAGGCATGACACCGGGTGAATTTAAAAACGGCGGAGAGAACCTGAACATTAATTATAGTTTTGCCAGCAGTCCGTTTGGTGATATGTTATTGGCTTCAACACCAAAGGGAATTTGTCACATATCCTTTCTGGACGATCGTGAAAATGCATTCTCTGATTTGCAAAAAGATTTTCCGAATGCCACCTTTCACCAGATGGTGGATCGCATGCAACAAAATGTGTTTCATGTTTTTAAAAATGATTGGCGTGATTTGCATGAGATAAAGCTTCATGTGCGGGGAACAGAATTTCAACTAAAAGTTTGGGAGACGTTGTTGAAAATTCCGATCGGCGGACTCTCTACCTATGGCGCCGTTGCTAAAACTCTTAACAATCCGAATGCTTCACGCGCTGTAGGCACAGCCGTTGGCGACAATCCTATTGCATTTCTTATTCCTTGTCATCGTGTCATCCGCTCCACTGGTGTCATAGGTGAATACCGATGGGGTTCCACCCGCAAGACTGCCATGATTGGTTGGGAGGCAGCGAAAGGAAACGTTTAGATAGATTGATTTTTTCGTTACCTTCATTAATCATCCCCATATACGTATGAAAAAAATATTCTTCGTTCTACTTCTTCTGACTTTAATGATAAATGCAGACGCACAAGATCAACGCACCAGAATTGGTATTGTAGGTTTAGTACACGATCACGTGGGATGGATCCTGGGAATGAAATCAGATAAATTTCGGGTAGTAGGTATTGTCGAGACGAATAAAGATCTGGCGATGCGCTATTCAAAGAAATATGGATTTTCTATGGACATTGTTTTTTCATCTATTGAAGAGATGATAGAAAAGACAAAGCCCCAAGGTGTTTCAGCATTTACTACGATACTCGGTCACTTGGATGTGGTTGAAAAATGTGCCCCGAAGGGAATACATGTAATGGTGGAAAAGCCGCTTGCCATCAGCTATGAACACGCGGTGAAGATGAAAGCCCTTGCTGATAAATATAAAATTGAATTGCTGACGAATTATGAAACAACCTGGTATGCCACCACAGCGGAAAGTTTGAAAGCAGCAGCAAATGGTGACCTCGGTGTTGTTAGAAAGATTGTTGTACACGATGGACATCAAGGGCCGCAGGAAATTGGTGTAAGCAAAGAATTTCTTGAATGGCTAATTGATCCAAAATATAATGGAGCAGGTGCGCTTATGGATTTTGGTTGTTATGGTGCAAACCTGATCACGGCTTTGATGGGCAACACACGACCGGTTTCTGTTACGACTGTTACACAACAATTCAAACCTGATAAATATCCGTTAGTAGATGACGAAGCGTCTATCATTATTACCTATCCGAAAACGCAAGGCATCATTCAAGCTTCATGGAATTGGACAATGAGCCGCAAGGATATGGAAATCTACGGTACGCAGGCCTACATACGCACGGTTGATGGAACAAAAATGATTTTACGAAAAGATGTAAAGGAAGCTGAACAAATAGCAACTGTTGAATTGCCTTCGGGTCATTTCAAAGATCCGTTTACTTTTTTCACCGCCGTGATAAAGGGTGAAGTAGATCCAAAAAATGATTTATCTTCATTGGAAAATAATATGATCGTAGTCGAAATACTGGATGCCGCTATCCGATCAGCTAAATCAGGGAAGACAATTTTTATGGGAAATTAGAAATTACTGGTTTAGTTTAAAACACAAAAGCCATCCCAATTGAGATGGCTTTTGTGTTTACTTGATAAAATTATTCTGGTTAAGCCGCTGTCTCTTCTTCTTCTTTGATGACAACTTTTTCCATCACATCACCTTGGCCTATTTGATCGATCACATCGAGACCTTCGACCACTTTACCAAACACCGTATGGTTGCGGTCAAGGTGAGCGGTGTTCTTGCGTGAGTGGCAAATGAAAAATTGTGAACCGCCTGTGTTTCTTCCGGCATGCGCCATGGATAGAACACCACGATCGTGATATTGATTGTCGCCTTTTAATTCACAATCAATTTTGTAACCAGGGCCACCATTCCCGACACCATTAGGGCATCCACCTTGAATCATAAAATCGGGGATCACGCGGTGAAAGGTGAGTCCATCGTAAAATCCTTTTTCAGCAAGCGTAACAAAATTATCGACAGTGTTCGGAGCGTCCTTATCAAAGAACTTAATTTTCATCACTCCTTTTTTGGTATGTATTTCAGCTACCTTCATTTTTTTAAGCGTTTAAATTTTAGATCTGCAATTTAAGTAAGACTGGCCACGACCCAGCTTATTATTTAATTTTTTTTATTTATCGTGACGACTTTTGTTTTCTGATTATTAAATCTTCAAGTTGCTCAGCAGCACTTTGTGCATACTCGGTAAATCCAATTCGGGTTGCCTCATCAATGTAGGCCCTCATCAGTTTTGGAGATGCGTTGTTGATGTGGATAGCTTCGGTCAAAATAGAATAGCTTTTAAAAGCGTCTTTGCTATGCCGTTTATAGAAATCTGCGGCCGCAATAATTCCTTCTTCAAAGTAGGGATTGTAATGCGAAAGAATCTCATAGCCTTGTTCAGCTTTTGTTGTGTCGCCCGAAGCTTCGCTTATCAATGAAGTGAAAAGAATTTTTTGTAGTTCATGACCAGCATCAAAGACAATATCATTATTAATTTGAGCTGCCAATGTTCTGGTCTCCTTTCTATGTGCTAACATCAGGAGTTCAAGATGCCGAATATCACTGTATAATTTTTTATCGGTTATCGGGACGCCGCTCAACAGGTTAATATACTGGATTGCTTTTGGGAGATTGCCCCATTTAAATTGCGCTTGCGCCATATCATATAAAGCCTGGGCTTTATAATTTTCATTTGTAAACGTTGTGATAATCTTCTCAAACGTACTGGTATCATAAACCGAAAGGCGATAGCGACAGAATTGATACTTCAACGGATCCTCCAATGCATTTACTTTTTCAATAGGTGACGTGAGTATGTTTTTCATCACAAGGCCCATTTGTTTTTCACTCTCATCGCCATACAAGGCAAGCGAATCCCACGATGTTTTTGCTTGAGCAAGGTCACCTGCTTCAGTAAGGCCAATGGCTTTATAGAGTTTTGCTTTTTTATAATTCTGTGTAATGGCAAATTCAAAGTAGGTGACAGCCATTTCGGGGTTACCTTGTTCAAGCGCCCACAGTCCCTGTAAATAATTGTAAGGACCACTGTAGGATTGGCTCATGTAGGCAAGCTCAGCCATGATAGACAAAGCCTTTGTTACATTATGCTGAAAATAATAAACCGAAGCGAGCGCTACTTTTAATGTTTCTGCATAATCTGTATTCAGTGAATCATCTGCTATAGCATATAGTTTTTTCACTTCAACAGAGTCAATCACTTTGGTTTTCCGAACAATGTAGTTGTTAAGGAGTGTGGCTGAATAAAGATTAAGCTTTTCATTTTTAAATGGATTGATTTCAAAATCAAATTTCTGATTTTGACTATTGGCCAACGCCAATGCATTAGCTACTGTGGCTACATAGGTATGGTCAAATGTTTTGAGAATTGAATCAGCTTTCAGGGGAATGGATTCCAAAGCTTCAAGCGCAAAGAAGTTCGCTTCCGCGGATGGTTTTGAAGCCGCATGATCGCGCGCCAAACTTAGAAAGTAAGTGGCCGAATCAAGGTTAAATACTTTTCCGTAAGCATAGCCGAGGTTGTTGGCAAGTCTCCCCGAGGAGGGAAGTTCTTCAAAAGAACTTCGATATTCTTTTATGGCTTTGAAATCCTCATTCTCCCAAAGAAAAATATTACCATTGTTGATTCTTGAAAATTCACTTGGCGTTTTGCCGTTGGCCCGTTGGTAATACGCATGTGCTTCTTCAAAATTTAATCCCTGTGCCTTACGCTGCGCCATAGCATAGTTGGCATGATGGTTTCGAAAACCATACGATCGTGCCTGTTCATAATGAGCCCGTGCAAAGGTGTCGTT
>JBBRKB010000106.1:0-10296 GCA_038218385.1 Cytophagales bacterium
CATCCAGGTGGCGGTGATGATATCGATCCCTTCACCTAGTCCATTGAATTCATGAAAAATTCGATCACTAATATCGCTACAAAATTAGTTGGACTTTGATTTTCCTTTAAGGAAAATCTTTAGGAATCTCTCGTTACAAAAAACCAGTTTAGTATGCTTGTGGTTTGTAATGAATTTCCGGAACTGTAAGACACTTGTTGCACTGGAACATTTGATCGAAAACAAAAAAGGCATGGTCAGTGACTATGCCTTTTTTGCTTTTTTAATAAAAATGAAAATCACCCCAATACCCTACAAGGTCATTTTCATATCGGTTTGCTCACACAAAACCATAGCCTTTGCGTGTAGCTGGCAATGTTATCAAAGGAAAAGAAACAAGCATTTTTCTTCATGCTATGTTCATAAAATTAAATCAAAATTTTAATTAATGACGAAACATTACACACTTAAATTTGTACGGCAGCCAAACTATTTTCTTTCTCAGTCACTGGCTTGTTCGCTTTTCTAGGTTTCAATTGAAGTGTCTCAAATAGGCGCTTATCCTCAACATGCGAAGGGTTTGGTGTGGTGAGTAGTTTGTCTCCCGCAAAAATACTGTTGGCTCCGGCCATGAAGCATAGCGCTTGCTCCTCAAGTGTCATGCGTGTGCGCCCTGCTGATAACCTAACCATCGCCTTAGGGATAACCATTCTTGCCGTAGCGATCATTCGAATCATTTCCCAAATACTAACCTTCACCTGATCTTCCAATGGCGTACCTTCAACGGGCACGAGCGCATTCACTGGCACTGACTCAGGATGTACGGGTAGGTTAGCCAGTGTCATCAACATGCCAATGCGATCTTCGTCTGATTCGCCCAAGCCAATTATCCCTCCGGAACACATTGATATTTTTGCGTTGCGCACATGCTCGAGTGTTTGCAAGCGATCATCATATGTACGTGTGGTGATAATCTCATTATAAAATTCTTCACTCGTATCGAGGTTATGATTGTAAGCGTGAAGACCTGCTGCTTTTAGTTTGACTGCTTGTTCGTCCGTCAACATGCCAAGCGTGCAACATACTTCCAAGCCCAACTCGTTTACTCCCTTCACCATGTCGAGTACTTTGTCAAAGTCGCGGTTGGAGCGTACCTCGCGCCATGCAGCGCCCATGCAGAAGCGTGTGCTTCCAGAATCTTTTGCTTCCTGTGCTTTTGCGATAACATCATTAGGCTCCATTAATTTATGAACCTCCACACTGGTTTGGTAGCGCGCTGCCTGCGGACAATACGCACAATCTTCTGCACATCCACCCGTTTTCACTGACAACAGTGTACATACCTGTACTTCACTAGGGTCGTGAAATTTCCGATGGACTGTAGCTGCCCGGAATATTAATTCCATCACAGGCGCATTGTATATGGCTGTTATTTCTTCACGCGTCCAATTATTTCTTATCATCTCCATTACTCACAAATTTTTTAATCCAATGTAAATTCAAAAGGAAGTCTGGCTTGTGCACCGTGATAGGTTTTTATTTTATCAACCTGTAGGTACAACGGATAGAAGGATCCCAGTTCAGATTTTAATGTACTTACCTTTGCGTTCTCTTCCACCTGATTCAACAGTTCTTCAAAGAACGGTTTCTGAACAGGATAATATTTCACTTTATAATTTTCATTAACGCCACTTTTTACTGCCGCTATCTGAATAGCGTCTTCCATACCTCCCAGAACATCTACCAATTGATGTTCTTTCGCTTGCACACCGGTCCACACCCGGCCGCCCGCGACTTTCAAAATATCTTCCTTACTGACGTTCCTACCTTCACTCGCCTTTGTTACGAACGTATCATAAAACCGGTCCAGATCGTTTTGAATAATTTTCTTTTCCGCTTCGGTGAGTGGGCGTGTCACGGTGTATAGTTCACCGTAGTTTCCTGTTTTTACTTCATCAAATGTTATCCCAATTTTATTTTCCAGAAAGTCGCTCATATCAAACATGATTCCGAAAATCCCTATCGATCCTGTGATGGTGCTTGGTTCGGCAACAATGGTATCGCAGCCCATTGAAATATAATAGCCACCTGATGCCGCCATATCACCCATGGAGCCAATAACTGGTTTTACTTTTTTAGCCAACTGTAACTCACGCCATATCATATCGGAAGCCCGTGGCTCTCCACCAGGGGAATTAACACGCATCACAATGGCCTTCACTTTTTCATTTTCCCTCGCCTTTCGGATTTCTTCAACAAAGGTATCAGCACCAATAATACCCTCGCTTGATTTACCAGGCATAATGGCTCCTTCTGCTACAATAACAGCTATTTCATTTTCTGAATTGACAAAAGTAGAATAGCTTTTCCGATAGGTATTGTATTTAATGTAATTGGGTTTAGCCCCAACCTTACTTTTTATCACTTCATCAAACTGGTCTTTGTAAAGCAAAGAGTCTATCAATCCATACGTGATAGCGTCATCGGCATTGTGCACCAGCATACTATCCGAAATTTCTTTGAGGCGGGGTTGTGAAATGTTTCGCGACTTCGAAATAGATTCCAACATGGTAGCATGGATTGAGGTTATCATTTCGGTCAATTGCAATCGGTTTTCATTGCTCATCTTCTCCAACAGAAAGGGTTCAACCGCGCTCTTAAATGCCCCGACACGAAAAACCTGTGG
Source organism: Cytophagales bacterium (assembly GCA_038218385.1). Taxonomy (GTDB): domain Bacteria; phylum Bacteroidota; class Bacteroidia; order Cytophagales; family Cyclobacteriaceae; genus JBBRKB01. The sequence goes on from JBBRKB010000106.1 coordinate 2,666, forward strand.
TTTAATTTCAAGTTTGTCCAACAGTTTTTTAAACGATGTGAACCCGGCACTCAGTCCATTGAAATCAACATCGCCATAGGGATTTAAATATACTTTGTCACTAACGGATGCCAGGTAATAAGCACCTTCTGTGTAGGTTTCATTATAGGCTATTATCCATTTTCCACTTTGCTTAAAATCTTCTAATGAATGACGTATCTCTTGCAAGGTAGAATAGTAGGTCTTGGGGTGATCTATCTCCAACACAATACCACTAATCTTATCATCATTTTTGGCATTCAGAATAGCTCCTTTGAGTTCGATCAAACCAATGTTTTGTTCATCAGCTCCGGGAATGGGTAGACCCGCCAGTGGATTATCCTTTTGTCGCTCATTAATGTCGCCATCAATTTTAAGGTGGAGAACAGAGTGCTCTTTCACTTGCACCTTGTCTTCGCCGGATAGCCCGGCAATAATCAAAACCAAAATAACAATAATCAATCCCATCGCGAGCAATGCGCCAAGACATGAGGTTAACAATCCTTTTAAAAAATTCATAGACTTTACTTTTGCCAAAAATACGGATTCAGCTAACGATTAAAAAAGTATGTTTACAATACTATCAATAATATGGAAAACATTGTGTTTCTACTCCTTGGTTCCAACCTTGGTGATCGTGCTATTCATTTGACAAATGCCCGAAGTCGCATAGAAAGCGACATTGGTCAAATTTTCACCACCAGTTCAATTTATTCCACAGCACCTTGGGGAATTGCCAACCAACCCGATTTTTACAACCAAGTGGTTCAATTACACACGCCACTGTCTCCACAAAAAGTTTTACACCATGCTTTATCTATCGAGGAGGCACTAGGCCGCGTGAGAAAAGAAAAGTGGGGTCCCCGTATCATCGACATCGATTTGTTGTTTTATAATGAGCAAGTGCTTCATTCCGCAGATTTGATAGTGCCGCATCCGGGTATTGCCAATCGTAGATTCACGTTGCAACCCCTTGTTGATATAGCGCCAGATTACATTCATCCTACATTAAAAAAAACACTACTTGAACTTCTGCAAGTTTGTGATGACCATACAGAAGTAAAAAAAATAGATTTATAAACTTGATGCTTCAACATCAGGTGCTATTTTCTTTACAAGCCCCTGAAGAACCTTACCAGGACCACATTCAATAAACTGTGTACCTCCATCTTTTACCATTTGCTGAACGGACTGTGTCCAGCGGACGGGAGATGTCAATTGGGTATTTAGGTTTGTCTTTATCTCACTTACATCAACAGAGGGCAATGCATTTACATTTTGATATACTGGACAAACAGGTGTTGAAAAAGTTGTTGAAAGAATTGCTGCAGCTAATTCTTCCCGTGCTGGTTCCATTAAAGGTGAGTGGAACGCACCATCAACTTGCAATACCAAGACCCGCTTGGCTCCAGCTGCTTTCATTTTTTCACACGCCAGATCAATGCCTTTGATGGAACCAGAAATAACCAATTGCCCTGGACAATTATAATTTGCGGCAACCACTATATCATCGATGGCATCACATATTTCTTCAACCACATGATCTGCCAAACCAAGAATAGCAGCCATGGTGGAAGGCGTTAGCTCACACGCATGTTGCATGGCCATCGCCCTTTTAGACACCAGGCGAAGGCCATCTTCAAACGAAAGACATTTGTTGGCAACCAACGCAGAAAATTCCCCAAGTGAATGTCCTGCCACCATATCCGGATGGAAAGAAGTATTCGCAATACAGGTAGCGACAGAATGAATAAAAATCGCTGGCTGTGTCACCCTTGTCTTTTTCAGTTCTTCAGGTGTACCAGCAAACATGATAGTCGTTATATCAAATCCAAGGATGTCATTTGCTTGTTCAAAAAGTTCTTTCACCTTTTGGTTTGCATCATAGAGCTCTTTGCCCATGCCTGTGAACTGGGCACCTTGCCCCGGAAAAATATATGCTTTCATTTAATGCGTTGGTAATTGCTCGTTAATTCATTTGCATGCTCATGAAAAAGGCATGAGGATTTCATTTTTAAGATGCGCGGTTGGGATCTTATTTTTCAAATTCAAAAATAATAAAACCAGATTAAAATTAACAGATTTGGCAATGATGCTTTCGCTTAGCGTAGCAGATGCACCCAGCCTTTAATGGTCTGGTTTCGCTTTTCCGGATCCACAGACAAAAACGTTACCTCGGCAACGTAATAATATATTCCCGTTACGAGTTCTTTTCCTTTCGTGTCTCTTCCATCCCAGTCAATGTAAATATTGTTTTCACCGCCCGATGAATAGGAATAGACTTCAGTACCCCATCTGTTGACAACTTTAAATTGCACCTTTTCAACAAAGCGTGCACATTTTGCTTTACTCTCTAATGGAATCACGCCACACAGTTCAAACTCTTCTCCACTTTGTGCAGACCGGTCGCTATACGCACTGAAGTATCTATTACAAAGATCACCATTGCTTGGCGTGAAAACATTTGGCAGTACATATTGGGGACAATTGTCAAGGCAAATTGATTCACTTAAAGAACCCTCATTACCCGAACGATCAATGGCGGACACTTTATAACAACGGGCATGTGATGGTAGGTTTTTATCCACAAAAACTATATCCGTTGTAGTGGCATGAAGTGTAAACTCTCCACCTTTAACCGCAGAAACATAAATGCGATAAAATGCAATATCGTTTTGACACTCGCCTAAGTTGGGTCGCTCCCAAGAGATTTCGTTTTCAAAATATTTATTACCACATCCGCCCAGATAATCTTCACAATTGGGTGCGTTTATAGCAATGGGCAAGTCTATCTGACATGGAGGTATGGTATCACTTGGCTGGGCACAAATGATTTGTGATAAATTCTTGAAAGGCTCATCAAAGGGTGGATTATTCCCATAGCCCCCGCGTGTCTCCACATGATAGCAATACGTTTTGCTATTTTCGAGCGGTATTCCATTCCATTGCCCTTCATCTGCATACTTAAACCCACCTGATAAAACATTTACACTATCGATCAAAACAAACTGTTCTTTTGTCTGTCCTTCCTCGCCCCGATAGATCAAATGTCTTGGGTATTGCAGGAGGATATTAGACCAAGGAACAAAGGCAGTCCAATCTAAATCAATTCGATTTAATTCCGATCGCGTCTCCAGTCGAACAGAAGATGCAACAGCTGAAGTATCCACAGTTCCACCGTTTTTATCAAAAGCAATAATGGCGTAGTGGTAGGGGAGATCTTCAGTATTAACTCCTGTGTCGGTAAAAGTTAGTTGATCTGTCTTAACTAAATTTACCACATCTGTTAGTGGCCCAACAAAACCATTCCCTCTCAACAATTGATAGGTGTAAGGGCCAGGGAATTGCCCAGGATCAGCTTCAAAAGGTGCCACCCATTTAATCGTTATTTCGCCATTGCTTTGATCTGTTTTGTCAACCGTTACATGCGTTATGACCGGCGCATCAGCCAGTATGGGTCCCACACATACCTCATCGCTCACATAGCTTTCACCAGACTTTGGTGAAGGAAATGTTGCCACCAATCGGTAAGAATATTTTGCTCCTGGGGCAAGACCCACCCCATGGTTATTATCAACGTAAGAAGAAGCTGATGCTACCGCTACTTTTGTAATCAACTCATAGCCTAATGATTCTGGCATTCCGGTTTGGCAGTTATCGGGCACAAAAGCAAAACAGCCCACTCTTCGCCACACCTCAATAGAATCGGCATTGGCACACGTATAGTCTTCCCAATCTAATGAAGTACTGCGATTACCTGGATTAAGTGTGGCGCTTTGCCAAACGGGCTTGGGACCCACCACTTTAATGTTCCAGGTTTTAAATGTCACTAGCTTAGGGCCTTTGTTAGTTGGCTCGTCTGTTATCTTAAAAACAACTTGGTAGGGTTGTTCTTTTATATGAAAACATTTCGTGTCCCATTTAAACTTAAGTTCATAAGGCGGGCTGGAGGGTGCAAATATTGCAGGATTGGGCGTGTATCTCGCAGGTGACTTATCCGGCGCGAAGTTAAAAATTTCGGAGAAGGCTTCAATTTTAACATTATCGTTTTCAGGATCGATACCCAGAATGCTCTCATCTAAGGTAGTGCCAGCTTCCACACATACATCCTCGGGTATAATCAAATCAGGTCGCTCATTGTCGCAGTCTTTTACAATCACCTGCATGTCTCGCCTCACGAACCCTATCTTTACCCAATTCCTATTTACTTTTCGCCATTCGATAACCACAAAGGCAATGTTATATTCCCCTACTCCCATGTCACCCGGGGCATCCCATAACAAAGTACCCGTAATCGGATCAATGCTAAAGGTAGGCGGACCACTTCTATCTTCATTGCCTGTAGCCAGATCGGTATACCATTTTGGATTATTGGGATCACGATAGTTTATAACCGGAAGGTTGCGATCACTAAAAGGAACCCTCATTTCATACGAAAGACTGTCGCCATCGGGATCGTACGCTCCTGGATTATGAAAAAATGCTACGCCGGAGCATGCTTGATCAATGGGTGGGATCAATAATTTTGGTGTGTTGTTGCATCCCAGAAAGGGGTCAATTATAATTTCTGTCTCTAAAAAAAATCGTGTGTTCACCGAATTATCCATGTTCAGCACGCCTTCATTTCGATTGGGCTCCCGATAGGAAATCACATAGCGTTTGTTCCCGGCATAGGTATGGGATACGGAGAAACTTGCTGTACCAATATTGGGACCCAAATCAGGCCGTGGTGTATTATCTTGCTGAGGCACCAACATACTGGTGCCATCGCCAAAGTCAAGGATATCTTCTTCACCTGCTAATCCCCCAAACAAAACTGAGGATCCTGTGTTGGTATAAACCGTAATGGTAATCTGAAAGGTAAGGCTCTGGCAATTGACGCGCTCCACCGTGATCTCCCCTGCCCGAAGGTGTGTGGCCTGCGTGCGCTCGCTTAATAGAAGTAAGCCAAACACAAACCCCAGGAAATACAGCTTGTAAAAACTGAAAAATCTCATCTGTCAATACTTTTCATAAACCCACTCAAAACCTAAATTACAATTCTCAACACCAAACTCCCACTTAAGGTTACAATATAAATGTATCCTATGAATCGAGGGAAAACCAAGCCGATAAATTAACGGTAATCATACTAATTTATTTCTTTAGCTTTCGCCCAAAATCAACCAGCGGTTAATTTTTCAATGCTTTCGCAAAATATATTGACCACTCAAACTAAATGTACCCCAAAACACTGCGGCAAAGAACATGAGAGTTGTACATCAAATACCCCACCCACAATGCAAAATAACCATTTTCCAATGGAACAACCGCTATATTATTAAGGTAGAGCGGGATCACTTGGAGCAGACCTTCAAGATTGAAGAATATGATCTTACCAGCGAAGATGATCTCTTGAAAATGTTGGATGATACGTTTATCCAGGAAGCCATGGCCCGATTTTCTACAATGGATGAATCCCTGTATCACGCCTTAAAGCGGTGTTAATATCTGATCAACGGAAGCCGATCGGGGATTTTGTGTTATTTTGCATCCCCAATGGAAGTAATCGAGACAAAAAATAGGAACAAGAAATATAAACCCATCCTGGATGGGATACCGGATTGGCCCGTCTATCAATTAAGCAAAAACAGAAAGGAATTTATTGAGGAAGTGGTTCAACATACCCTGGGCAAAATCCGCGAAGCCCGGCCCACACTGAAGCAACAGATTGATGAACTGGAGGCTACGGTTTATCGTGAGCAACAGCGCATGAAGCGAAACCGTTGGCGTGTTGATCCCGAAGATGAGCAACGCTTTTGGGCCAACATTAAAGAAGAAATTGTCGCCTTTGCCGGAAAGCCCCCTGAAGAGTTTGCCCCTAAAGTAGACGAGATATTAACACGCATTGTGCACCGTTACGCCGATGAAATCGCGGGCCACTTTAAGCCCAGTTCCTACCGGCTCACACGCGAGATTGTCAAGTTTTGGTTTGGTAGGTTGTTGAACGGTGCACGAGTTAAAAAATTCGGAGCTTTTTTTAGAAACCAATACACATTAAGAGACAAACTTCATGTGGTAGGTAAAGTGAAACCCTTGCGGAAGCTTGCGCTTAAAGGTACGGTGATAATGGTGCCAACACATTTTAGCAATCTGGATTCTATATTGATTGGCTGGGTCATACACTCTGTGGGATTGCCTGCCTTTATTTATGGTGCCGGGTTAAATCTTTTTAACATTAAAATTCTGGCGTACTTCATGAACAGCCTGGGTGCGTATAAAGTAGACAGGCGAAAAAAAAATCTTTCCTACCTGGAAACATTAACTTCATATTCAACTTTGGCCATTCAAAAAGGTGCCCATAGTCTTTTCTTTCCGGGAGGCACGCGTTCACGGTCGGGCATGATTGAAAAGAATCTGAAGCTTGGTCTTCTCAGCTCGGCCATTGAAGCGCAACGTAACATTTATCTCAATACACCTGCTAATGAAGAGCCACGAAAAATATTTATTGTACCCGTTACCTTAAATTATCATTTCGTGTTGGAAGCGCCCGACTTGATTGATGATTATCTATCCGCCAAAGGAAAAGATCGCTACCTTCCCGAACAAGACAAATATGGAAGCTGGCAACTGCTTCAATTTCTCTTTAAGTTTTTCACCAAAGGTTCCAATATCTCTGTGTCCATTGGCAAGGCATTGGACATCATGGGTAACTACGTTGATGAAGACGGCAACAGCCTGAATGAAGAAGGTAGAGCCCTTGACGCGAAAGATTATTTCAAAACAAATGGGATCATCACCATAGACCATCAGCGCGAAGATGTGTACACGCGGATGCTCAGCCAGAAAATTGTAAAAGAATATTATCGCATCAACAGGGTTTTTTCCAGTCACCTCGTTGCCTATGTTGCGTTTGAAATGTGGCAGAAGAAACATCCCAAGCTTGACCTTTTTGGTTTGCTACGGCTTCCCGAAGAAGACCAGGTGTTGGAGTATGAAGAATTCAGGAACACCTGTGAAAAAGTCCGTCAACAAATTTTTACTTTAAAAAAAGAAGGAAAAATAAATGTCGCCACACATTTGAAATCGGACATTGACATGGTGATCCGCAATGGGCTTGAGAATGTAGGCATTTTCCATTTAAAACGACCCCTGTTGTTCAACCGCGAAGGGAACATCATCACGCGTGACTTCAACGTGTTATATTATTATCACAACAGGCTTATGGGCTATGACCTCGAAAAGTTTATTTGATAATAAACCCATAGGCGTTATTGGCGCTGGAAATTTTGGCAGTGCTGTGGCGAATCTTCTGGCCAGCAACAACCATGTGCTGCTCTATGCCCGTGATGAAAAAGTTATATTACGCATCAACGATAAACATGAAAATCGGGGTCATCGCATGCACGAACGCGTGACCATGACAAATGACCTTTCGGAAGTTGCACGCAAATGCGATGTGATTTTTCCGATTGTTCCCTCCTCGCATTTCCGGTCGATGATGAAACAGTTGGCGCATTTCCTTCATCCTTACCATATTTTAATTCATGGCACCAAAGGATTTGACATTCATTTACCCGAAGGAAAAAAATTAGAGGCTGTCACCAAACTTGATCGCGGTAGCGTGAAAACTA
>JBBRKB010000107.1:0-10289 GCA_038218385.1 Cytophagales bacterium
CAAGGCAATTAATATCAATCATCATTCTATGGAATTAGCTATACACAATTGGATGCGTGCCGAACCGCTGGAAGTTACCGTGAAAAGGGTAGCAGCGCTGGGGTATAAAAAGCTTGAAATTCAAGGGAGCCCTGAATTATACGATACCAAAAAAGTGTTGGCACTCTTAAGGGATCATGGTCTTTCCTGCTGGGGCTCGGTTACCCTCATGCTGGAGGAGCGTAACCTCCTGTCGAGCAATAAAGAGCAGCGCAAAAAGTCAGTTCAATACGTTTTGGATGTTGCCCGAATGGTTCACGAACTGGAGGGTTCCGTCATCTCACTAGTGCCTGCTACCGTTGGGAAAATTGTTCCTGATGGTAAGCAAGAGGAAGAATGGGAATGGGCGGTAGAAGGCATTAAAGAGATTTATAAATACACCGAAGATGTAGGCTTGCGTATTGGCATCGAGCCTATCAACCGATTTGAAACATACTTTATCAATAGGACAGATCAGGCCTTGGCACTTGCGCAGGAAGTAGGCCCTAACTGTGGTGTTTGCCTGGATACCTTTCACATGAACATCGAAGAAGAAGATATGATAGCGGCCATTCACCGTGCAAAAGATCGCCTGGTAAACTTTCATGTGGCAGACAACAATAGGATGGCGCCCGGTATGGGAAAGCTTGATTGGAAAAAAATTCATAGTACCCTTGCCGAAATACAATATGATAGCGTATTATCGGTAGAATTTTGCGCACCCATTGATAGAACACCTGCTAACCCACATCCCAATTCTATTGACCATAATCCGCAAGGATTGAGCGAGGAGCAACGAAAGTTTTTGGAAGACCATGGAAGTAATGCCGTGACAGAAGAATTTTACGAAATGCTTACACGCCGATCCGTTGAAACATTAAAACCATTTTTATAAACATGAAATATCCATCAGCATACAGACCCAATGGAATAATAAAGAAGATTGGATATTCCATGAGTCATTTAAAAAAAAATTAACATATGAAAATTGCAAACGTTGAAGCCTTTTGGCTGCGATGCCCGATTCCTAAAGAGAAGCAACATTTCTCTGACTATGGGTTGCTTACCAACTTTGATATGACCCTAGTGGTAATTACGACTGAGTCGGGGCTGAAAGGTTTTGGAGAAGCGAAAGCCGCCGTGGGCTCCTCAGGTTCATGCGCGTCCATTGTTAGTTGTATTGAAAATGAAATCAAACCCCAGTTGGTGGGAAAAGATGCGCGTAATATTTCACGTATTTGGGAACATATGTACAACGGTACACGAGATCATTATTCATTATCACGCGGAAGAAAATTTCCTATCCTGGGCAGACGCGGACTCACGGTCTCGGCCATGAGCGGTGTTGATACAGCGCTCTGGGACATCAAAGGAAAAGCATTGGGTGTGCCGGTAGTCGAACTTTTGGGAGGTTCTTGTCGTGACGAGATGCAGGCCTATGCCAGCGGCGGATGGGCAAAAGCAGATAAAATTGGTGAACAGCTTTTGGGCTACATTGCCAAGGGCTTTTCGGGTGTAAAGATGCGCGTTGGCGTGATGGATGAAACCGTGAAAGAAAGTGTGAAGCGTGTAGTTGCTGCGCGCGAAGCGCTATCTGATAATATAAAGTTAATGGTGGATGCACACGGTACGTTTAGTTTACCGGAGGCTAAAAAGTTTTGTAAAGGCGTTGAGGACTGTGACCTGTATTGGTTTGAGGAACCGTTAAGTCCGGATAACCGTCACGGTACAGCTGAAGTACGAATGAGCACAAGCATTCCCATAGCAGCAGGAGAAAGTGAATACACAGCGTTTGATATTCGTGACATGATAGAAGCAAAAGCATTGGATGTATTGCAGCCGGATTGCGCCATCATTGGTGGTATCACCGAAGCGATGCGCGTGTCGCAGTTGGCGCACACGTATCAGTTGGAGCTTGCACCGCATTGCTGGGGATCAGCGTTTTCTTTTATGGCCGGTCTTTCTGTGGCCTTTGCGTCACCATCGGCCAATGTCATTGAATTTTCATTAGGCGGTAATCCTATGATGTATGATTTAGTAGAAGAGAAAATAGAAGTAGACACCAAAGGAATGATAAAAGCTCCTTCAAGACCAGGCTTGGGCTTGACACCCAATTGGGATTTTGTAAAAGAATTCAAACAATAAAAAAAATACGTATGGCCAAAATAGTGAAGATAAACCATGTCGCATTAGTAGTCAGTAATCTGGAGGAAGCGTGCGCGTTCTACGAACATGAGATGGGCCTGGAGCCCATACCTGCATTTTTGTTTGACTACCCAACAGCGTTCTTCAAGATAAACGATGAGCAGCAGTTGCACCTTACGGAATGGGAAGACAGCTACTCGTTCCGTGGACACGTATGTGTGCAGGTAGATGACATTAATACTCTTTTTTTTAGAATGAAAGAGTTGGGCATTATCGATATTGGCCCATGGGGAAATGTGCGTCAGTTGCCCGATGGAGCGTTGCAGATGTTTGTGCGTGATCCTTCAGGAAATTTGGTGGAGCTATCATCAACACCCGATACCGTTCTTGATCCTTTGATTTTGAAAGATGAATTATTCAAAGAAGGAATTTATGTTTCGGGTAGAAATGATTTTCGTGGATATAAATCCAAAGACGCCACACTGTATCATAAAAAGTAAAAATAGAATATGGCGCATACCATACTGCTTCTTGAATCGGTGCATCCACATGCCATGAAACTATTGGAAGATGCGGATGATGTAAAAGTAATTACAGCATTCGAAAGTGCATCGGTAGCCGATAGCGTCAGTGAAAATAAAATTGATGCCATCATCACAAGAGGGAAGGGGCAAGTCAATACCGAATTAATCGATTCGTGTAAAGACTTAAAAATAATTGCGCGATGTGGTGTGGGATTAGATAATATAAATGTAGAAGAAGCCACCAGGCGTGGGATCAAAGTTGTGAATGCGCCCAACTCAAATGCTGCTACTATCGCAGAGCATACCGTGGCGTTAATGTTGATTTTACAACGCAACCTTTTCAATGCTATCAACACCGTAAAGCAAGGCAATTGGGAATGGCGCTCACAATATAAAGGCGATGAAGTGAATGGTAAAACGTTAGGCATTGTAGGATACGGTAATATAGGAATGAAAGTGGCAGCGATTGGAGCAGCTCTGGGATTGAAAATTATCTATTCCAACAAGACAAAAAAAGATGTACCCTACACGTACATGTCGTTGGACGACCTACTTGAAAAAGCTGACATCGTTACCTTGCATCTTCCATTAACAGACGATACCAAACATTTGATCAATGAAAGAACATTGGGAAAAATGAAGCCCACAGCTTTGCTCATCAACACAGCAAGGGGAAAAATCATCGACCAAAAGGCACTCTTAAATGCGTTGGAAAAAAATCAACTGGCAGGTTTTGCTGCAGATGTAATGGCAGAAGAACCACCAGCCGTTGATGAGCCCTTGATCAACCATCCCAACACTATTATAACAGCGCATATCGGAAGCCTTACCCATACTACCTATCGGGAAATGTGTTTCATTACGGTGAAGAATACATTGGCGATTCTGAGGGGTGAAGAACCCATGAAGGGATGCATTTTTAATGCGATTTCGTAGTCTTCAAACATTAGTTAAAACATCGTTTTGTATGTTCTACAGCTTCTCCTTTTGGAAAGCGAGTAAACTAAAAGCCTAAGCAAACGATATTGATTCGCTAATTATAAGGGATTACTGTTGTTTTGGAATTTAGAAGTTCTTAAAATTAAACCAATTGGTAAGTGTCGGGTGTTTAACAAAAAGAAATCTTTAAAAAGGAACGAGAACTTCTTTTGGGTTGGAGATTGTAAAAAAAAAATAGTGGGCAATCATAATGGTGTTATCACCGCCACAGGTGAATTGGATAAAGGGGCAACATTTGATATTTACATTCCCTCAAAATGAAAACGGTATATCATCATTTCGGATCCACCTCAAAAGTTTTGTTAAAGATCCTATACACTTGGGATGAGGTAAATCACCAACATCAGGCCCACCAGAATTATAGCAATGGTGAAGAGAAGCGAAAGAACCCCTGAAGGGTAATATCTATTTTCGTGCAATTGTTTTTCAATATGTTTATAACGAAAGTAGGCGAGGAGTGCCATGAGTGTTCCCAGGGCAACAAGTATAATTCCAAGAATAGCAGAGTATCCTTTCGTTGGCAAGGGCACATTCAATTGTTGGTCGTTTAAGAGAACACCAATTTGCTTGACAAACAAAGCAAACTTCACTACCACAAAACCGAAAGCCATAATGGCAACGCTCGTTCTAATCCATGCCAGGAACGTGCGCTCATTGGCCAGGTGATCGGTAGGCCTAACGTTGCTTTTATCTTCTTCCATGGGAATTATTTTAACACGTTCGGTTACAAATTGATTTGTTCAACCACACTGTGATGTTCGGTTTTCTTCGCGCTTCGTAATCCATTTACTCTTAATAATTCTCCTACTGTGGTAACCAGTTCAAGCGAAGCATTGATCTCTTCTTTTCGGATGGCAACACTCTCAATATTAAAACCAAAGGGAATTGATTTTTCCTGGCAAAAGGCAATAAGGTCTTTTGCGATAGCAACACCAATTTCTACTGATCGTGAAGCGGCATCGGTACTTGCTTCCAGCTCCGCTTTGATATCATCAGGAATATGAATGCCGAGCCACTCCATAAAGTGAAGGGTCTTGAGAGATCCACACACGGTTAGCGTAAAAATAATGGTGGGCAATGGCTGATTTTTCGTATGGCAAGTTGCTAGGAGTGCTTCTAGCGTTTGCTTGGTATAGGCTACGTTAAAAATACATTGCGTGATAAAGTACGAGACACCACATGCCACTTTATCGAGTATGCGGATGTCTTCATCATGTAAAACAGCATGCCTTTCAGGTATAGTCACAGCGCCTATTACTGATTGGTGTTCATGGTTTTCTTTCCATATAGAATAAGCTTCCTTCAAATTTGTTTTGACAACGTAGTCAGGTGTAGGAAGTCCAACAAAGACTGGATAAAAACCCTGTGCTGTTACCGCAGCCAGCCAGTCAGAGAGTTCGCCTGAGGTAAATTTTCCGGCAGGTCGATAGATTATTTTTGGAACGGTAAGGGATTGCAGATATTGGCTTGCGTAGTCAAAAGGATCCATGGCATTGGAAAAAGGAAAGGGTCTTTCTTCAGCAGTACGTGCCGATTCATCCTGAACATCATAGACCACGAGCGCATCAATATCAAGCGGACAAAGGTGACCTAATGTTTTAAGGGCGATTTCCTGAACCTTCTCGGCGGGCGTGGTGGCCTTGGGTGGTGTGATACCATAAATGAGTATGCCGGATTCTTTTGCCTTTATTTTATTAATGAACATGAAGTGTAAATTGGATACGCGTCAAAAATAGGAAAATTATTAAACAGTAGGTAAACACCGTTGTCGTAGGTACGTTGTCATAAGCATTATCAGGCCAGGTTCATTTGGGTATTTGCCTTAGCTTTACAGTATACCTTTACAAAAGTAATGTTGGAAATAAATGATATCGTGTTGTTTGATGGACTGTGCAACCTATGCAGCGGCGCAGTGAAATTTATTCTAACGCATGAGAAATCAGAGACACTAAAGTTCGCTTCACTTCAGTCTGAGACAGGGAGTGCCTTAGTGATGAAATTCAAAATCGATCCATCTGTTGATAGTATTGTTCTGATAAGCGACCACAAAGCATATATTAAAAGTGATGCTGCCATCCGCATTGCTTCGTATCTTAAACGCCCATGGTCGTGGATCAGTCACACAGGGTTTATTCCATTGGCGTGGAGAAATTCACTCTATGACTTTATCGCTCGGAACCGATACAGATTTTTCGGCAAGAAAGAAGAATGTTGGTTACCCCAACCAAGATGGCGTATGCGCTTCCTGTGACTACTTTCACAACATTCTCTAGTGTTATAAGAACTGGGCTATCCTAAATGTATCTTGACAAGATCAAAAGTCTCCATCTCCATCACCGTTAAAGGCATCCTTTTTTGGTGCTTCTTTCTTTTTGTTCAGGCGATAGGTAAATGTAAGAAGGAGTTGACGGGCACGCCATTGAAAAGAAGATTCAGAATAGAACTCCTTGGTGATCACAATATTCCTGAATTTCCGTGTGTTAAATAAATCCTGAACACTCATCGTCAGCGTACCGTTTCCTTTTAGTAAGTCGCGCGACAAGCCGAGGTCAACCGAGTACATGGAAAGCGTTTTACCTTGTGTGGTGTTTTGAGGTGCCCTGTAATTTATGCTGGCTTGGAAATTATAATTCTTAAGAAATGTGAGGCGCGCCATTCCACGACTATTCCATGTGTAGGTATCTCGTCCGAGTATTTCATCTTCATATCTGCCTTCTGAAATGGCACGATAAAAATTTCCATTCACATTTAGGTTAAGCCAACCGGTGGGCGTTAAGCTAAGATTGAACTCCACGCCATAGGCATTCTCCGTTGCCAGGTTAATCGGAAAAGAACGGTTGAATCCAATAGAGTCTACAACGTTGATGCGCTGGATCACGCCCGTGCGATAGCGGTAATATAAACTTGAAAGAACAGATCCTTTTTCCCAATTATACAGATAAGATCCTTCCATCGAATGGGTGTACTCTGGACGTAAAGCTGGGTTGCCTGTCCGTAATGATCGGCTATTGCTGTAGTTTGAAAAAGGGAGCAGATCCCTAAAGCCAGGCCGGCTGATGCGGTAGCTATAGCTAAGTTGAACTGTGCTGGCATCATCTAATTTATACGACAAATGTGTGCTGGGAAAAATATTAAAATAATTCTGATAGTTATTGTCACCCAATCGAAGTTCAACGCCAATATCCGTAAGCTCGCCCCTTACACCAGCCTGATAAGAGAAGCGGTTTATTTCATTTCCAACAATAAGGTAGCCCGCATGAATGTTCTCGGTATACGTGAGGGAGTTATCAAATTCACCTACCGTTGACCAACTCAGATCATCGCCTTGCGCTTCTACTAAAAACGCATTTTCAATTATTCGTTTTGTGCTCTTAAGGCCGGCCTCAATTTTACCTTTATCATTGAAAGGCTTAATATAATCTGTCTGGACCAGAAAATTTTCTTCAAACTCTTTGTTGGTTGAACGCTGGATAAGAGTGCTGTTATCGCTGTCATCTGTCTGGTTGAACGTGGCAGATTCCAATTCGTCATTTAAAATATATTTTATATCGGCAGAAAGTGAATGGCCTTTGCGCTCGAAGTCTTTTTTATAACTAAGTGCAAATTCCATGTCCGTTCCCGGCTCTTCTTCTCGCTCTTTGCGTAAAATGGTGCGCACCAGATTTTCGTTTTCATCAAGGTCGCGGAATGCATAGGTTGATTTGTTCAGGCTTTGTGACCTCCTGTAGATAAATGAACCCGTGAGAATACTTTTTTCATTAAAGAAATAATCGAGCCCGGCAATTACATTGTGGGAAACACCGCCGCGTTCACGCGTGCTTTGTTGTTCATACGCAAACGTTGTGTCTGCAGTTTCAAATTTTTGATAGGATGAACCTTTGCCCGGACTGTTGCGATAGCTTATGCCGTAGCTTGAGAATAGGTTGATATTTTTTTTACGCATGTTTAAATTGAGCGAGCCACCGTAGTTGGCAGGATATCCGACATTCACCGTGAAGGCTCCGTTCACACCCTGTTTTTTATTCTTTTTAAGAATGATGTTGATGATCCCCACTTCCCCTTCGGCATCAAATTTAGACGATGGGTTGGTGATGACTTCAATACTTTCAATGAGGTTTCCCTGCAATTGACGTAAAGCAGTCGCAGTGTTTATGCCGGTGAGGCCGGATGGTTTTCCATCGATAAGAATGCGTACATTCTGACTTCCACGAAGATTCACATTTCCTTCCATATCCACAGTCACGGATGGCACCTTATCCAAAATATCGGCAGCGCTTCCGCTAATGTTTGATAAATCCTTTCCTACATTAAAGACACGCTTATCCAAATAGAGTTCCATTTGACTTCGCTCACTTTGCACGGTGATTTCATCCAACAACTGTGACGATTGTTTCATCACAACAATGCCCAGATCAATATCTTTTGAAAGCACGATATTGTTGATGGTCTTGGATTGGTAAGATAGGTAGGTAATGTTTACATAATAATTTCCTTTAGAAGCCCCCACACTGAAATGTCCATTGCCATCGGATATGGCTCCCGTTACCAAAGTAGAATCGGACAGATTATATATCGCAACATTGGCAAAGGGTACGGGTGTTTTACGCTCATCTTGTACGTTGCCAGAAATATTGAATTGACTTTTCTGGGCGCGCAACACGATAGTGGAAACTAAAGTAACTAATACGAGTAGAAAAAATTCTTTCATAGACTACGATACTGATTAAAACCCAAAGCTATTGAAGGATAGGGATAGATAAGGCGTGTACTATCTAAGCGGTAGCAAAATGGTTTAACAAGGGAATACGTGGTATATGGATGAAATTCGATTTTAATGGAAACGATTGTTCCGCCATTTATCTTTTTTGAGTTGACTCAGGTATACATTTCATTTCGAGAGGGTATAAATGCGGATTCAGAAATAAACCGTAGCTTTAATTTTTTTACGGTTGCTAATTGGGGACATGGAACACAAGGCTCTTTATTTTTTACTCTTCATACTTAGCATTGTGGATGCTAAAAGTCAGAGCCGTTACAAAATTACCTCTGGCTCTATAAATTTTACCTCCAATGCGGAGCTGGAAGTTATCAAGGCATCAAGTGATCAGGTGACAGGGTTGATAGATTCGTCTAATAATCATTATGCGTTTAAGGTTTTGATTTCTTCCTTCAAGGGATTTAATAGCAATCTGCAACGTGAGCACTTCAATGATAAATATATGGAGAGCGAACGTTTTGCAGAAGCAAATTTTTCAGGAAAGATCATTGAGCAGATTCCCTTTGGTCAGGATGGTACATACGAGGTGCGGGCAAAGGGTGATCTGGAAATTCATGGCGTGAAGCAAAACCGGATAATCAAAGCTAGCGTGGTTGTGAAGAATGGAACATTATCGATAGTTTCAAATTTTAACATACCGTTGAGTGATCATAATATTACCATTCCAAGTATAGTCAATCAAAAAATAGCAACAGAAATTAGGGTTGAGTTTAAAGCACTAATGAAAATACAACCCTGAAATGAGCAAGGTCACTATGTGTGAAGGGTATGATATGGCGAATTCCTGATTGCTCTAAAAACAATAATTAATACATGAAAAAAAGCTTTTGGTTACTTGTGTGTACTTTCTTCATGCTCATCATGGCGGAAGCACAAGTTCCCTATTTTCAACATTACTATCCGTTGAAAAAAAATGAAGCCGTTCACACCTATACCATTTTTCAAGACCGTACAGGATTTATGTGGATGGGTACAGACCACGGACTATTTAAATTCGATGGAATACGCTTTCAACATTTTTCAAAAAAAGACAGCTTACCCGATGATCATGTCACGGCTCTAGCACAAGATTCACTAGGTCAGATATGGATGGGCCACGCCAATGGAAAAATATCCATTCTCAATGCTGATGAAACTATTATTCCCTTTGCGCCCGAAGAAGGTTTGGGGTCGGCTTCCGTATCCTCTATTCTTTTTGATAAGAAAGGAAATGTGTGGTTTGCTACTTTACATGATGGCCTTTATTACTATACCCAAAATCGCCTGTACAGGCTTGATGAAAGTGATGGCATGCCAGACCTGTACATTTATGATTTAGCCGAAGATGAACACGGAAGGATTTTGGCTGGCACGGATGGCGGCCTTGTATTATGCATGTTGAATGACAGCAAAGTAAATATAGACGTGATGGATTATGATGATGGACTTCCGGACAACATCATTCGAAAAATTTTTATTGATGAGCGCAATTATGCATGGTTAGCAACCGAAGATGCAGGCCTTGTAGTAATTAATCTGCGCGATGGAGAAGTGACGAGACCACGCGATAAAAAATGGACTTACGGTTCGGTATATGATTTCGTCATTAAAGGCAACAAGGTGTGGATAGCGACCAACACCGGTGGACTGATCATTTACAATTATGTAACCGATGAAATGGCTATTGATGTAACACGCCAGGAGCCAGGATCGCACACTGTAAATTCATTACTAAAGGATAGAGAAGGAAATATTTGGCTGGGCACAAAGTCACAACTGATGCGTACCCATGGAGATGAATTACAATTCATTGAAAAATTTGAAGCCACACATAGTGCAGATGTACG
>JBBRKB010000108.1:0-10240 GCA_038218385.1 Cytophagales bacterium
ACTTTGGTGCTCTCAAGCGAGGTGTTGATGGACTGACTTATCAGAAAGAAGCAAGAAATTAATTTTTCTATTCCTGGCATTGATTTATTGTTGTTAGAATAATTCTGTATCAGATCAACGCAAAGATTAATAACAATGCTCTTAAATGTTATTAGTCTGAAGAAACGTTGGAATGTACGTGTTCTTTTAAAAATTCACGGTGTGCAATCACGAGACGGATCTCGCCATAGCTACAGGCATCGCCCAATTGTTGTTTAACCGGTGTGATGCCCGGGCCTGTGCTCGTCCCAAGCGCTTTTTCAATGAGGATAACTTTTTCAGATGGTATAATTTGTTCAATCGGAAGTTCTCCCTGTTGAACAAAAAAAGCAAGGTGTGTTTCAATGGTTCCCATCGTAAGGTTTCTTGTTTCGGCAATATGTGAAATGGCATGACCAAGTTTAAACATTCCCAACGTCTGACGCTGTGTGTCGTTTGCTGTTTCGGATTTTGTATTGCGTTGACGTTTCGGAGATTTTAGTTGAATGCGTGAACCGAGATCATGCTCACGACAGTATGCAGCAATTACGTCCCAAAAATGTTTACCGTACTTTTCAATCTTAATGTCACCAAATCCGGATATCTGTCTGAACTCATCTTTATTATGTGGTAGATAGGTTGCCAGTTCAATCAATGTAGCGTCAGACAACACAATGTAGGCAGGTACATTTTCCGCGTTGGCCAAATCTCTTCTTACTTCTTTTAATTTTTGGAAAAGATCAGTGTCATAATTTTCAACGCCATCGGCCACAACATCCAGATGTTCTTTTGATTTAGTGAGCATTACTGTTACATTTCCTTTTAGTACATCTTCACTTTTGTCAGTAAGATTTAATACCGGATACATTCCATCTGTCTTGATCAAGTATCCTTGTTGAACGAGATCATGAATGAAACCTTTCCACGCTTCTTTCGACAGATCATTTCCAATCCCGAATGTTTTTAACTGCTTATGTTCTTCCCTGATTTTCTCCGACTTTGAGCCACGCAGAAAATCAATCACGTATATCATTCCTACACGTTCGTTCAGGCGCGTTACGGCAGACAATGCTTTCTGTGCGATGATGGTGCCGTCAAATGTTTCGAGTCGGGTGAGGCAGACATCACAATTGCCACAGTAGTCGGGAGCTTCTTCATCAAAATAATTTAGCAAATATTTTCTACGGCAATAATAGAGATCGCCATAGGTACCCATTTGATTTAACTTCTTTAAATAGACTTCCGTTTGCTCTTGATTATTTTCAATCTCAACAAACCGTTTCATCTTGACAAGATCTGCTATTGTAAAAAACAACAGGGCTTCGCTGTCTACTCCATCTCTTCCTGCACGTCCGGTTTCCTGATAGTAGCTCTCAATATTCTTAGGTAAATCCATATGCACGACATAACGTACATTAGATTTATCGATGCCCATTCCAAAAGCAATAGTAGCAACAATAATACGTGCTTCATCACGGAGAAACATTTCCTGATGCCGAGCACGTGTTTCCCTATCCATGCCTGCATGGTACGCAAGTGCTTGATATCCTGCTGATGTTAGATCATCTGCTAACCTTTCAGTTGATGCACGTGAGAGACAATAGATGATTCCGGATTCTTCTTTACGTTTATCAAGAAAGGTGAGAAGTTTTTCAAAACTGTTTCGCTTGGGTTCTACGATGTAGCGAATGTTAGGCCGATTGAAACTGGATAGGTAGGTGATAGGATTTTTTAATTCCAGTTTATCTAAAATGTCTTTGCGCGTCAGCCGATCGGCAGTGGCTGTGAGCGCGATGAAGGGAACAGAAGGAAGCGCATGTTTTAATTGCGCCAACATTAAATATTCAGGCCGGAAATCATGGCCCCAATGGGAGATGCAATGCGCTTCATCGATGGCGATGAGACTAATATCAAAAGAAGTAATGGTTTTGAAAAAACTACTTTCTGGTTTTAATAATTTCTCGGGTGCCAGATAAAGAAGTTTTAATTCTTTCGACCGGATCTTACCAAGCACATAATCCTGCTCCTGAAAACTTTGAGTGGAATTTAAATAGGCAGCTTCGATACCATTCACACGAAGTGCATCCACCTGATCTTTCATAAGTGCAATGAGCGGAGAGATGACAATGGTAAGCCCATCGAATAGTAAAGCGGGTATCTGATAACAAAGTGATTTGCCTCCGCCCGTAGGCATGAGCACAAAGGTGTCTTTCTTTTGAAGGACGGCATTGATAATAGCTTCCTGCTCCAGCCGAAAGCCGGAGTAGCCAAATTTTGTTTGAAGGATTTGTAGTGGGGTCATAGGAATTTTTTTTTGAGAGGGGTTGGGGTGTGGCGTGTGGGTGTGGCCCCTAAATCCCCTAAAGGGGACTTGGGTGTGAGTGAGTGAGTGGTGGTGTGTAGAGTGGAGTGGTTGATAATGTGGTTGTTGTATGTGAGGTTAAGGTAGATGTTTTTTTATTTCCGTTAGAACTTCTTCGATATTGTTTTTTATTTGGTTGTTGGTGAATCGGATTACTTTTAAGTCATGAAGATTTAATTCTTTCGTTCTGTGTTGGTCGAGAAGGATTTGCTCGGGAGTGAAGTGATAACTCCCATCGACTTCCACTATGAGCTTTGCTTTGTGGCAATAAAAATCAACTATGAAATTTCCGACAGGATGTTGTCTTCTAAAACGAAAATTGTTCAATTGCTTTTTAGCAAGACACTGCCATAAAATATTCTCTCCATCCGTTGGTTTATCACGCAACCGCTTAGCATTTCTAAATATAAATCCCGGGGCTTGATAAAACATCCTCACCTCAAGTCCCCTTTAGGGGATTTAGGGGTTCAAACTCAATCTCCTGATAATGCATCCACCGATTCTCCGATCTTGCCAATACCGTTATCCTATCACACGTGAAATGTTGACTATAACGTAAACTCTTTAAGTAAGGCATAGCCTTCAGAAAATCTTCATCAGTAAGATTTTTGGCGATGGTGATGGAAGGTGTGTACTGAGGTTCTGCTTTTATAATTTTTTCAAAGATGTCGCGGATGGGATATTTATTCACCACGTCCATGTAGATGGTTCGCTTGTTGGCGTTGTAGAAGACGCCAAAATCTTTAATAAAAATATTGAAGGGATTAAATGTGGCTGCTTTCTCTTCTACAAAACTGATCATGTCATCAACATGTTGGTCTTCATATTTAAAAAGAGGAATGTATCCTTTTGAAAACCGATCTTCGAATTTTTTATCGATCAGGTATTGCACATCGTCTTTTAACACGGACACGTCACTCAGGATATGTGGCGGTGGTGCGATCATGAAAAGAAGTTCTTGTACGGAGTTTTGAATTTTGGTCGTTGAAGTTTTCATATTCTTTGTGTTTTAATTTCCATTGATAATGTATGTGTTATCTTAAGTTTCCCTTGAACATGTTCATCTCCATGCGCACGCGGCGTCCGACACCGAGGGTTGTGGCGCGCACGATTTTTCCCACACCATGTTTATGTTTGATGTGGTCGATGGCTTCGTAG
The DNA here is from genome assembly GCA_038218385.1 of Cytophagales bacterium. Taxonomy (GTDB): domain Bacteria; phylum Bacteroidota; class Bacteroidia; order Cytophagales; family Cyclobacteriaceae; genus JBBRKB01. The sequence continues at coordinate 3,539 of JBBRKB010000108.1, forward strand.
AGGTTGATACTTTCTGCTGTATCATCAAACAGGCTGATCTGATGATTGCCATGCACCATACCGCTCAGCCGAACACCCACAAGGCGGATGAGCATGCGCCTGTTATAAAGTTTGTCAAATAATCCGGACACTGTTTTTAAAATCACGTGATCGGATGATGTATAAGGAATGTGTATCTGCTTTGTTTCTGTATCAAAGTTGGAGTAGCGGATTTTTACAGTAATGCATGAGGTGAGCTTCTTCTGATCACGCAATTGAAACGTCACCTTTTCAACCATGGCGATGAGAATGGATTTCAACCGTTTCACATCAATGGTGTCCGCATCAAACGTGCTTTCGGTAGAAATTGATTTTTGTTCGCTGTACGGAACAACAGGAGATTCATCAATGCCATTGGCTTTGTTCCAGATGCTGGTTCCATTTTTACCAAAAGCACTTATCAGAAAATTTAAGGGCATCTCACGAAGTGTGGCAACCGTGCGCACGCCCATGTCATATAAGAAGGAAGAGGTCTGCTTTCCTATCATTGGAATTTTCTCTATAGATAAAGGAGCGAGGAAATCTTTTTCAGTTCCAGCAGGAATTTGTTTCTCTGCATTGGGTTTGAATTCACCCGTAGCCACTTTGGATACCAGTTTATTTGCCGACATAGCCAATGATATAGGAAGGCCACTTTCGTGAATGATTTTTTTGCGCAGTTCGCTGGCCCATTTGAAGGCTCCGAAGAAACGATCCATGCCGGAAGCGTCTACATAAAATTCGTCAATAGAAGCTTTTTCAAATGTGGGTACGGAGTCGGTGATGATGTTGGTGACGAGGTGTGAACTAACACTATAGGCCTCCATGTCGCCCGAGATAACAATCGCATCGGGGCACAATTGCAAAGCCAGATACATCGGCATGGCTGAGTGCACGCCAAACTTTCGCGTCTCATAACTACAGGCTGCCACCACGCCCCGGCGGCTGCTACCTCCTATAATAAGGGGTTTTCCATTTAGTTTGGAGTTGCGTCTACGCTCCACAGCTACAAAAAACGCGTCTAAATCCAGGTGTATAATGTTCCGATCCATGCCGCTAAGTAACTAAAAATATTAGTAATTGTTTTTATTATTAAACTAAATATTTTAGTTTTGCTCTGTTGTTACGCCATAGCGACATACTCTTTAGCTGTGAAGAAGTGTGGTGATCTTGATATGTTTTTTTTGTATCGGGATTGTTCACTTCTCACAGCGACTAGGGTTTTTAAATAATGGATGTGAAGCCGAATTGATTTGGTATGAAATAATATAGAGCAGAGAAATCAGGTAACTCCTACGGAGTTGTATATGAGTTTAGAATAGGTGCTATAAACAGGAAACTCCTATGGAGTTGTTAGTCAATAGTGAAAAATGATGTAATGTGGATTATTCAAATCTTGTTGGATAGAGAGGTCAGTAATGACTTTGATTGATAGATAATAAAATAGTAGTGGAAGATATGATGAAATTGATTACGACTAATGCAACAAGACAGAGGTATAACTCCGTAGGAGTTTCCTGTTTATAGATTTTAAGATGTTAGATGAAACGGCTCCGTAGGAGCCTTCTAAAAAAACGAAGTGCTATTATGGCCAATACATTCTCTCAAATCTATTTGCAATTTGTCTTCGCCGTGAGGGGAAGACAAAGTTTAATTCCCCACCGTCATAAGGATGAATTGCACAAATACATTACTGGACTTGTTCAAACTAGAAAGTCAAAATTGCTGGCGGTTCATTGCATGCCTGATCATGTTCATCTCTTTGTGGGATTCAAGCCCGTTGTTTCCATTTCTGATTTCATAAAGGAAGTCAAGGTTGAGAGTAATGCATTTATAAATAGTAAAGGATGGGTGAAGGGTAGATTTGCCTGGCAAGAAGGGTATGGAGTTTTTTCGTATTCACATTCGCAGACGGATGGAGTTATCAAATACATCTTGAATCAAGAGAAGCACCACCAGAAGAAAACATTTAAGCAAGAGTATTATGAATTGTTGGATAGATTTGAAATTCCGTATGAGGAGCGATACCTATTTGATTTTGTTGGAGTTCAGGAGGCTCCTACGGAGCCCGAATTCAGATCAGGATTACCGGGCTATAAACAGGAAACTCCTACGGAGTTGTTATAGTGAGGAATGAGGTAATGGTTGGTATGGTTCAAAGCTTGTTGTATAGAAATTTAAATAATGACTTTGATTGTGAAAAGGCAGGAATATAAAGTAGTGGAAGATATGATGAAATTGATTGCGATTGATGCAACAAGATGTAGGTATAACTCCGTAGGAGTTTCCTGTTTATAGATTTTAATATGTTAGGTGAAACAGGCTCCGTAGGAGCCTCCTAAAAGTTGAGTGATAAAAATTGAACGAATATATTTGTATGTGTAAAATGATTACACAAAATTCTTTGCTCAAAACATTGATCACATTATATCAATAAAAAATCTTGTTGTATAGAAATTTAAATAATGACTTTGATTGTGAAAAGGCAGGAATATAAAGTAGTGGAAGATATGATGAAATTGATTGCGATTGATGCAACAAGATGTAGGTATAACTCCGTAGGAGTTTCCTGTTTATAGAATTTAATATGTTAGATGGAAACGGCTCCATAGGAGCCTCCTAAAACTTGATCGATAGAAAATGAATTAAGAAATTTTGGATAAATAAAATGAACCCTACCAAACCCATTATCATAAATCAACTTGATCGCACCACATCAATAAAAAACCTCATGACCATTCCGGGCATAGGAAAATCCATTGCCAACGATCTTTTGAGGATAGGTATCAGACAGGTAGCTGATTTAAAAGGAAAAAACCCGGCAACACTTTACGATATGTCAAATGCAGTTGCTGGTGTAGTTCAGGACAGATGCTTGCTATATACATTTCGATGTGCTGTGTATTTTGCGGAGACAAAACCGAATCGGCAAGACGCTGAGAAATTGAAATGGTGGAATTGGAAAGATGCTAAGCCGGAAAAAAAGCAATTGAAGAAGGCAAGACATTGAAGCGAGTTAAATCAGGAAATAAATAATTTTGAATCCAAAATCAAATCGATATGGTCAATAAAAATTTAAAATTTCTTCGGACACGAAAAGGCCTTACCCAAAAACAGTTTGCCGAAAAACTTGGCCTGAAACAATCAGCCATCGGTGCGTACGAAGAAGAACGTGCTATGCCACCATTGGTTTGTTTGCTCGACATTTCCAATATGTTTAAGGTAAGTCTTGATACACTCATTCGTCACGACATGAGTAAGGTACCGGAAAGTGATTGGGCTACAAACAAGAAAGGAAAGGATGTATTGGCCATTACGGTTGATAAAGACGACAACGAAAATGTTGAACTGGTTTCGCAGAAAGCTTCTGCCGGATACCTCAATGGTTTTCAAGATCCGGAGTTTATTAGTGAACTGCCCAAGATAAGTTTGCCCGTGTTGCCACGAAATGCTACGTTTCGTGCTTTTGAAATTAAAGGTGATTCAATGTTGCCTGTTCAGCCCGGTACAATTGTTTTTGGTGAGTATGTTGAGCGTTTGGATAACATTAAAAATGGTAAACTCTACATCGTTGTCAGTAGAGAGGAAGGTATTGTCTTTAAACGCGTTTTTAATTTTTCTGATGACGAACAAAAACTCTTGTTGGTTTCTGATAACAGAGCGTATCAACCGTTTAGCATTGATGAGGAGGATGTGTTGGAAATATGGAGTGCGAAAGGATTTTTCTCAACAAAATTTCCCGAAGTAGAAGATGCTGGTGAATCCGTTTCGCTTGATCACATGGCACTCACGATCCTTAGTCTTCAAAACGAAATTCAAAAATCAAAAAAGAAATAGTGTTGGTCTATGTCAGAATGGAGCCGGTTAGCAGCCGGCTTTTTTATGTTCGATTGAGTTGATGAATCATCCATCTCATATAATAGCATTCGGATCTTTCAACTGTTTTTTTCTATTTGAGAAAGATCTAATTCCTTTCCAATTGAATTTATTCAATATCATCAAAGCCCTTTAGCTTTGGTGACTAGCTCCCGAAATTCTTTCCTGAAGTTATGCGGATCAAATGATGTTGTATTCTTTGTCCAATTCAAAATGTCATCATACGTGAGTGTACCTTTGTATGCGGAAGAACGTAGTAACATTCCAAAGCCTGATACTGCTGCACCAAATCTCATGTTCTCTGATGCTGATAAAAAATCATTACCTGTATCAAAAATATCCAGATCTAATGGATTGCTTATGTCTGAGTCAGGTTGCTTATACCTGAATTTAATGGTGAACGTGGGATTCACCCGGGCAACTGCGTTTGTTTTCGGTTTAATCTCATAAAGAGCAGTGATGGTTTGACCCGCGCCAATTTCTCCAGCATCTTTTTTGTCGTCTTCGAACTCATCATTTTCTAATTTTCTGTTTTCGTATCCAATCAATCGATAGGCAATGACCAACGCAGGGTTGAATTCAACTTGCACTTTTACGTCCTTTGCCACGGTATAAAATTTACTGAACTCATAGATAAATACTTTTTTCGCTTGCTCAAGATTATCAATGTACTCAAAGTTTCCGTTGCCCTTGTTTGCAAGTTGTTCTAGCATCCCTTCGTTGAGATTACCTTGACCAACACCCAATGTCGTTAAAAATATTCCTGACTTACGCTTTTCTTCAATTAGCGAAATCAATTCTTCCTGACTTGAGATGCCCACATTAAAATCTCCATCTGTTCCCAAAATTATTCTATTGTTGCCGCCCTCAATAAAATTTTGTTGTGCTATTTCATAGGCTGAAATAATTCCCTGTGCACCCGCAGTTCCTCCACCCGACCCGAGTGAGTTGATTGCTGATTTGATTTTTTGCTTCTCATTTCCTGACGTTGAGGGCAATACAATCCCTGCACTGCCAGCGTACGTAACTATCGCAATCTTGTCTTTGCCAGTGAATTCGTCCACCAATAAATTGAAGCCCTTCTTCAAGAGATCAAGTTTATCCGGGTCGCTCATAGAACCAGATACATCGATCAACAATACAATGTTGGAGTGTGGCAATGCTTCTTTTGGAATAGTTTTTCCTTTGATACCTATACGTATCAGTTTGTTGCCTTGCTGCCATGGACATTCGCTTATTTCTCCATTCAATGAAATTGGTGCGTTCTCCGAATTGTCCTCATAATTCAATTCAAAATAATTAATAAACTCTTCTGTTCTGATGGCTTCTTTCGGGGGCAGCGTATTTGAACGCAGAAATCTTCTCATGTTGGCGTATGAACCACCATCCGCATCAATAGAGAAGGTAGAAACAGGTTCTTCAGATACATTAACAAAAGCATTTTCTTCAAAATCATTGTATCGTTCACCTACACCGGTACCCGGAGTTCCATCGTAACTCCCGTTTGAATTATAAAAAGATGTGGATGTTGTACCGGAGGTGTTAATGTCAGCAGTTTCGCAGGAAATAATGAGTGCTAAAAACGGAAGGTAGAGGAGTCGTTTCATGGAGTTAGGTTTTTGTGTTCACAGGTATTGACACAACGGTGGTAAGATGGGTTGGAAACGATCAGGATAAACTATGAAGCGGGTACTCCATGCGGCGGCAAATGTCTCGGGCTGGTTGTTAAGAATGCTTAACAATTAAATCGCGCATGGCTTCCATAGTTTTATTTTTTAGAGCAGCCACGTCCTGAGTGTTCAATCCTTCAACAGGAATTTCTTTTCCCATAATCACTTTTATGCGACCGGGCTTCATCTCCACCGTGCCTGGTGACATGAGCGGTCCGGCACCTACTATTACAATGGGGAGCAAAGGTGTTTGCGTGTCGATGGCAATGCGGAACGCTCCATCTTTAAAAGGTTGTAACAATTCTTTGCTTCTATTTTGTGTTCCTTCTACAAAGATCAAAGGCGATATGCCCATGTCAACGAGTTTCTTTAAGCGATCCATGCTTTCTTTTCTGCTTTGACCGCTTGTGCGATCTACAATAATGGCGGCTGTGCTGGCGATCCAACCGAAGATGGGAATTTTGCGTAATTCTTTTTTTGCCAGCGGCCTGAACTGGCCAGGGATGGCCATGGTAACTCCGGGGATGTCGAGAAAGGACGTGTGGTTGCTTACATAGATATAGGACTTTCCTTTCTGTATATTTTCCCTGCCGATAATGGTGTAAAGTATCCGATTGAGTTTGCTAAATATCCATGACCAAAGTGCCAGAAACCGATAGCTGATCCATCCAAAACGTTGACCGAATAAAAAGGGAAGGATAATACCCGGCAACAGGATGATCATGAACACGGTGAACACCAGTAATACCCAACCTTTATATAATGTGCTAAGAATAAATTTCACTGCTTAATGTAGATCTGAATTGAGATTACAAGATTAAAAAGTTTTTTGAAGATTGAGGTTTAATGTCGGGTTATTCCATCACATTTTTCTTATTGAGATCCACATGGGCATAAAATCCCAGGTCTTTGTCTTTCAAAAATTTGACCCAGAAAATGATTTGACCGGTGTGATAGGAGTAATGTTCAACAACGTGAAGTATACTACCGATAGCGGATAGTTGGTATCCTTGGACAGATCGTATTTGTAAAAATGAGTCAGGGTTTAATTTTTCAATTATGTGAACAGCGCTAGCAACAGTAGATGTTAGTTTTACTAGTAACTGTTCCTTCGTATGGCCACCCTCAGCAGAAAATT
>JBBRKB010000109.1:0-10227 GCA_038218385.1 Cytophagales bacterium
AGGCAGGAGGAAGACTTGGTATGTTATCCATGATCACACCCACAGCCATCTTACTTGAAGAAGTTGAAGTTAGCGATGCACAGATACCTTTGTTCAAGGATGAGGATTATGTGGAGAGTCCTTTGGGAAGAGGTAGTAATTAACTTAGACTTCCAAAGATTCACGTCATTGCCACGTCAGCGTGAAATGCAAAAGAACGCGTAGATGTTTTGAGAATCTGGTTCTGCTCAACGATCGTGCGGCTCTACTCGTGCACGTTGTAGCGAGGGGATCCTTCGCTCGCACATCCCATCCCACAAACCACCGCTCTGGATGACGGTTTCCCGCGTGAGTTAAGCGGACTTCGAAGAAGAATATCTCTCCCAAAATTTTCTTCTTATCGTGCGTAGGGTGTTGGTGAAAACACGAAGCAAGAACTGATAGGTTTGCAAACCTCAACGCGGGCTAGAACAAAACCCCAAATTTTCCCGTCATTGCGAGGAAGCGTATCGCGTTTCGCGATACATGCTGACGTGGCCTGCCTACCGGTTCGCCAAAGGCCAGGCAGGCAATCTCTGTACTATGAAATGCAAAAGAACGGTGACGGGGTGGCGGGGTTTGAGTGTTTCCTTACGTGGGGTCGGCTTTGCCAGACCCCACTTCGACAAAAGAAATCTGGTTCTGCTCAACGATTGCAAACAAGTAACGGATAATTTTTACCTTCTTAGTTTTTGCTGGTTAAGGGTAGTGCGTACTTTTATATCTTTTATTGACGAAACTAAAGTCATAACCAATTGTTGGTTTTTTGTTAAGTCCTTTAATCAATTACATATCGAATAAAATTTTATAAAAACATGGAATTAAAAGACGCCGTAACTTTTTTTGAGACCTATAATTTACTCATTTTAATTATTGGTAGTGCTTTATTGGCTGCGAGTGTTCTGCCTCGAGTGTTATCCAAGTATCCTTTATCAATGCCAATTGTTTTAATGATTAGTGGATACTTTTTATATATGCTCCCTGTCAAATCTCTAGTACCAGATCTCCAACTGCATGGCGATTATATTGAGCATATTACGGAATTGGCAGTAATTATTGCCATTATGGGAGCCGGATTAAAAATTAATAGAAAACTTAATATTAACAACTGGATGATAACGTGGCGATTGTTAGGGATTACCATGGTTCTAACCATTGCCGCAGCGGCGTTTATTGGTTGGTGGATTGCAGGATTTGTCCCAGCCACTGCCCTTCTTTTAGGAGCGGTAATAGCGCCAACAGATCCTGTATTAGCGTCAGAGATAGAAGAAGAAGGACCTGGTGAAAACCAGGATGAGAAAGGTGAGCTGAAATTTGCACTAACCTCCGAAGCCGGACTCAACGATGGTTTGGCATTTCCTTTTACGAACATGGCTATAGCCATGGCTATGGTTGGAGCCCATCCTTCTAATTGGTTTAAAAGCTGGCTTACAATGAATGTGCTTTATGAATTGGCTGTAGGCACAATGATGGGTGTTGGATTAGGTTATTTATTAGCACGTTTTATTTTAAATCTACCCTCCAAAACCAAATTCGCAGAACTTATTACAGGCATGGGATCTTTAGCTGCCACTTTGATTATTTATGGCGTCACGGAATATTTTGGAGGTTATGGATTCATCGCTGTCTTTTTTGGTGCTGTCATCATTCGTCAATATGAACCAGATCATGAATATCAAATTCCTTTACATGCATTCATAGAAAAATCACAATTAATTATTACATCTCTCATACTTTTAGGTTTAGGTGCTTCAATCAGTGCAGGCATTCTGCAAAATATTAATCTTACACTTATCATTATTGCATTCTTAATCGTTTTACTAATTCGTCCATTGTGTGGAATAATAGGTTTAATAGGATTTAATAAAATAAGATGGAACGAACGCCTGGCCATTAGTTTTCTTGGAATTCGAGGCTTTGGATCTATTTATTATTTATCATATGCCGTAAATCATGAACATTTTGAAGGTAGTGATCAATTGTGGTCTCTAGTAATATTGGTAATTGTTATTTCTATATTTATTCATGGAATTACAGCTTCGCCGATTTTAAAGCAATTGAACAAAGCTTAGCGGATGATTGAATTTTTAGGTTCTACCCTGATTGTTGTTATGATTATGTCCAAGGGTCTGCCCCTTTACCAATATCAACCCTCCCTTCTTGCTCAATCTCATCAACAATCTAATATAGAAAACGCTGCATGACAGCTGCCCTTTCGTATACTTGGTACTCCAGCAAATTCTCCGGAGCCGATGTGAAATTTATTTATTCGTCATGAGATAATAGAAATCTTTTGTCGGCACCTCTCTCCTCTCCAAAAGAGAGAATTTTAGCGGAACTTAAGTAAACGTCATTGAATACCATCGTTTAAAATATCTTAATCCATCGATGATAACTCCTACTCCAAACGGCCTATTATTCGGTTAGGATAAATTACCAACTGCAAAAAATTTACTTCAAAGTTTCCTCAACCGGAGGACTTACCATTTCACATCCAAAAATTTTTCTCTTTATCGTGCGGAGGGTATAGCAATTAAAGCGAAATCCTTAGCCCAACATTAATCCCAACACTACCATATGAAAAATACTTTTTCAACTCTTTGCTTGGTTCTGAATCGGGCTGTGGATTTTGGACTTGGCTTGTGTAGCTGTCAACAAACTCGGTTTCCTTTTCGCTTACGGAGTAATTGGATAATTCATCAAAACCATCACGTATTGCCTCTGTAATTACTGCTTTCTTTGGCGCATACGATTGGCTGATCACATTAAGTTCTCCAAATAAAGAAAGGTTATCACTTAGTTTGAAATCAGCACCAACACTTCCGTTAAATCCAAGAGACAATCCTCCACTTAATTTCTGCTTATTTGTAAAGTCTTGGTCATAGCCACGTCCGAAATCACTGTATTTTATGGAGGCCGATCCAACAACCAATCCTAACCTGGCATACGGATTAATTTTACCCAGCCCTCCGGAAAAAATTATTGCCGGAATAAACCGAATCATATTAGATGAAACACTATAGTTCGCCTTATAATTTGCATTGAATTGTTCTGTGGCTTCTGATTTACCACCCAGCAAATAAGAAATACCTAACTCGGCACCGATAAAAGGTGTAAACATATGCCCAAAAGCTGCTCCGAATTGGGTTCCTTTTCCAAGAGAGCCCTTAGCTTCCTTATAGCTTACGGTTTGCTCATTTGTAACTTCATTTGAAAACCCTAAAACACCCAAATCTTGGGCATTCATTGGCAATCCATAACCAACATTGAAACTTAAATATGAGCTTTGAGCAAAAATAGCATTCGATGAAAACTGAATTCCCATCAAAGCAATCAACATAAATAGTTTAGAGTTTTTCATTTTGTTCTTTTTATTTTATTGTTTGAACTCCATCCTTATGAATGGTATGTAGAACAAAAATGGAAAGAAAAAATTGAACGTTTATCCCCTAAAAAGGGGATTTTGATTTTCAGCCGGAAACCGCTGAAGGAGATGAAAGTGAACCACTAAACTTAATCGGAAGTTAACGCGCAAAATATTTTCGCATATTGATTTTCCTATTTCTTCAAATAAGCTGATGCAATGAGGAGACAAACCCAACCCATTGTCCTTTGTAAATTCATCTGACAAAATCTTCTTATTGCGAGGTAGCGTATCTCGTTTCGCGAGACATGCTGACGTGGCCTGCCTACCAGTTGGCCAAAGGCCAGGCAGGCAATCCTTGTACTATGAAATGCAAGAGAATGAGTACAGGCATGGTGCTGCTCTACTCGTGCACGTTGTAGCGAGGTGATCCTTCGCTCGCACATCCCATCTCACAAAACCACCGCTCCGGATGACGTTAGCCGCCGTGATCATTTTCCAACAACATTCTGTGGCTTCCCCTTCAGATAAGCCTTAATATTTTCCGCAACTGTTTTCAACAATCGCGCTCGCGCAGACTGTGTTGCCCAGGCCACATGGGGTGTTACAATACAATTCTTAGCCTGAAGTAATGGGTTGTCTAAAGGTGGTTCTTTTGAGAGTACATCAAGTCCGGCGCCACTTATAATATCGTTGTTAAGAGCGAAGGCAAGATCTTCTTCAAGTATCAAGGCACCGCGACTCACATTGATAAGAAGTGATGTGGGTTTCATCGTCTTTAATAATTTCTCATTTACAAAACCTTTGTTGCTTTCTGTTTGCGGACAATGTAATGAAACAACATCAGCATCCTTGAAGCAGGTTTCCAAATCAACAAACGTAACACCCTCCATCCTATCGCGGTCAGGATGGGTGTGATACGAAATTACTTTCATACCAAATGCCAATGCAATGCGTGCCACTGCTTGTCCGATTTTTCCGAGACCAACAATACCTAATGTTTTTCCATTTAACTCAACCATCGGCTTAAGCCAATAACTAAAATCAGGTTGCGCAGACCAATCACCGTGATGTACGCTGTTGGCATGAAGACCGACATGTGATGCAAGCTCAAGCATCAATGCGAATGTATGTTGCGCAACAGAATGTGTTCCATAAGTAGGCACGTTGCTGACAGCGATCCTTCTTTCGTTAGCCGCTTCTATGTCTACAATGTTATAACCCGTTGCGAGTACGCCAATGTATTTTAGCGCGGGACTATTAAGAATAGTATCACGGTCAACAGGTGTCTTGTTCGTAAGCACAATTTCAGCATCTTGAATGCGAGCCCTTACTTTTTCTGCGGGGGTGCGATCATAAATTTCCACTTCACCAAACTGTTCTATTTCCTTCCAGGAAAGATCTCCGGGGTTTAGGGTAAATCCATCAAGAATTACAATTTTCATTTTCTTATCTTAAGGATTGAAAAGTAAAATTAATTTAAAGTTAATGCAAGAAATAGCTACGCGCTTTGAGCCATGAGCTTCGAGTAGTGTAAGTTTAGGAATTGAGATTGATACAAAGTCCAGCATTTGAATATTTTTGCTCTACATTAGCCGTTCAGTGATCCACACGGTATTTCCATCAGCTACAAACGAAAAGCTAAATAATTTGAAGTAGTACGTTTATGATTATTCATTCTCTGTCCAACAACAAACCAACACACCCACAACACAATCCCCACACCTTTTGCAGCTACAAGCTCGTGGCCAGCACCCCGCTCCCCCCACTAAAGGTAAAACCTGAAGTAGAATTAGAGGAGCGCACTGCGGTTGAGATAGCTGCTGCGGAAGATTCATTTGTCTATGTTCACTGTCACTTTCAAAACAAATGGCTCGACATGCTCATACGCATTTGGAAAACATCTTACCTGATTGATCACCACAGTGATCACCGATCTAAACTGGTTCACGTAGAAAATATTTCTTATGCCCCCCAATGGACACTTGTCCCAAACGATTCTCAATATAATTTCTTGTTAATTTTTACTTCGCTTCCCAAAAGTTGCACATCCTTCGATTTGTTGGAACAGATAGCTATGCCGGGTGGATTTCATATCAAAGACATTGTGCGGAATGAAACGGATGTGTATCATGTCAATGTGTTTTGAAATAGCTGCTGGCTTCTGGTTGCTAGCTACAAGTTGACTCGGGAGTTCGGAATGATATGTACAACTTTGAATCGTGTAAAAATCACATACCCATCACGCACCCTCTGACTCCCTGAAGGGAGAACCGCCTTCGCGCTAGCTCTACGGTCAGAACACGGAACAATGCAACTCGAAGCCGGCAGCTCGAAGCTCTTTTCAAAGATTTTCAAATTACAGGCATTCTGACAGAATATTATTTGGTGCTCATTAAATAATCCTACCTGATTTCTGCTTTTTTTACATTTCAATCGAAATAGTTAGGTCTTTGAATTTATATTAGCAGAATTTTGTAAAAACTAAACAACCCAAAACCTTGAAACCTACTGATATCACCAACCCCGAATACTTCCATAAAGTAGTCGATTGTCAGTATGCATGCCCCGCTCACACGCCCGTTCCGGAGTATATCCGGTTGATAGCAGCCGAACGCTACACCGATGCTTACATGGTAAACTGGGAGTCAAATGTTTTTCCCGGTGTACTTGGAAGAACATGTGACAGACCCTGTGAGCCAGCATGCAGACGTGGACGTGTTGATGAAGAGCCTGTCGCGATATGCAGACTAAAACGGGTAGCAGCTGATAACAAAGGCGATCTCTCTGATCGTATGCCTAAAATCAACAAAAAGAAAAATGGCAAGAAGATATGCCTGATCGGTGGTGGCCCGGCATCTTTAACGGTTGCCCGTGACCTTGCTCCGCTTGGTTATGAAATTCATTTGTATGATGAATGGAATAAAGGTGGCGGCATGATGCGCACACAGATACCTGGCTTCCGATTACCCGAACATGTATTGGATGAAGAAGTAGGACACATTATAAACCTCGGCATTCACACTCATTACAATCATTACGTTTCCAGCATGAAAGAAATTCTGGCAATGGATTATGATGCTGTGTTTGTAGGAACGGGTGCACCAAAAGGAAGAAGTCTGGACTTGCCCGGACATGAAGAAGCAAAGGACAACATTCACATTGGTGTTCAGTTTTTGGCGAGCGTTGCCTTTGGTCACGTTACTAAAATCGGAAAGAAAGTAATCATCCTCGGTGGCGGAAACACAGCGATGGATTGTTGTCGTACATCTCGTAGACTAGGTGGTGAAGATGTGCGCGTCATTGTGCGCAGTCCCTTCAGTGACATGAAAGCTTCTGCATGGGAAATCGAAGATGCAAAATCGGAAGGCATACCTATTCATAACAACATGCCGCCTAAACAATTTGTTATTGAGAATGGCAAGCTGAAAGGTATGATGTTCGGTAAAGTAAAAGCTGAATATGATGAAAATGGAAAACGTAGTCTTGTACCTACCGGTGAACCTGATGAATTTGTAGAAGCTGATGATGTGATCATTGCCGTTGGTCAGGACAATGCTTTCCCGTGGATTGAAAAAGATCTGAACATTGAATTTGATAAATGGTCGGTACCGATACTTAACAAAACCAGTTTTCAATCTACGCTTCCAAAAGTTTTCTTTGGAGGTGATGCAGCATTAGGCCCTGAGAATATTATTACGGCTGTAGCGCACGGCCATCAAGCCGCTATATCCATTGATCAGTTTTGCAATGAGAAAGATGTGATGGAACGGCCTGCTCCGATGACCAATCTTTTCCAACAAAAGATGGGCATACATGAGTGGATCTTTGACAGTGTTGTGTCGGATGATAACCGCTTCAAAGTTCCGCATGAAAAGAAAGAAGTAGCATTAGCTAATCTTAAAACAGAAGTGGAACTCGGCTTCGATGCCCGCACCGCTTTTAAAGAAGCACAGCGATGCCTCAACTGCGATGTGCAGACTGTCTTCACAGAAACTAAATGTATTGAGTGCGATGCTTGCATGGATGTCTGCCCTACAGCGTGTATCACGTTTACTGTTAATGGTGAAGAAGAAGATTTGCGAAGCAGACTCTTAGAGCCTGCATTAAATCTCTCTCAAGACTTATATGTATCGGCTGAATTACCAACTAAACGGGTGATGGTGAAAGATGAAGATGTGTGCCTGCACTGCGGATTATGCGCAGAGCGATGTCCTACTTCTGCATGGGACATGAATAAATTTTTATACAGCGTAACAAAAGCAACCCAAATTCTATGAGTAAAGTGAGCAAGGTGAATGACATGGTCATTCGGTTTGCCAATGTAAATGGAACCGGTTCGGCCAGTGCCAACGATCTATTTACAAAAGCAATATTCCGAATGGGTGTCCCCATTTCATCCAAAAATATTTTTCCCTCCAACATTCAGGGTTTGCCGACATGGTACGAAGTGCGTGTCAATGAAAATGGATTCCTTGGGTTCAATGATGGTGTGGATATCATGGTGGCTGTGAACCCCCAGAGTTTTGCCAAAGATATAGCATCCGTAAATTCAGGTGGCTACTTTGTGTATGACAGCACAAAAAAGTTGCACGCAGAATTTATGCGCGATGACATCAACTACATTGGCATACCCATGATGCAGTTGTGCATGAATCATTTTAAAGATCCACGTCATCAACAGCTTTTTAAAAACATTGTCTATGTGGGAGCGCTGGCTGCGCTACTTAATATTGAGATTGATGTTATCCATCAGATCTTAAGAGAGACATTTGCAAAAAAAGAAAAACTGATAGAGCCCAACTTCAAAGCGCTGGATATGGGTGTGCAATATGTGTATGAAAATTATTCGTATCCATTAAACCTACATGTAGAACGAAGAGACAATGTAAAGGACAGCATAATGATCGATGGTAACACGGCTACAGCATTAGGTGCGTTGTATGCAGGTGCTACTGTTGCGTCATGGTATCCCATCACACCGTCTACATCGGTTGTCAATGCATTTGAAAAATATTGTAAAAAACTTCGTGTTGATCCGGAGACAGGAAAGAAGAAATATGCTATCATCCAGGCAGAAGATGAATTAGCTGCGATTGGTATGGCCATTGGTGCGAACTGGAATGGTGCCCGAGCATTTACATCAACAAGTGGTGCCGGTATATCATTGATGTCTGAGTTTTTAGGGCTCGGTTATTTTGCAGAGATACCGTTAGTGGTTGTTAATGTTCAACGCGGTGGACCTTCTACAGGAATGCCAACTCGTACCCAACAATCTGACATTACATTATGCGCATATGCATCACATGGTGACACCAAACAAGTGTTGTTATTCCCTAGCAGTCCGACAGAATGTTTTGACATGACAGCTCAGGCATTTGATTTAGCCGATAGATTACAAACTCCCATACTGGTGATGTCTGATTTGGATTTGGGAATGAACAACCACATGACCGCTCCATTGAAATGGGATATGAGCAGAAAGTATGATCGTGGAAAAGTGTTAGACTATGAAGCGATGGAAGATATAAAAGACTACGGTCGCTATCTCGATGTAGATGGTGATGGAATTTGTTATCGTACATTACCCGGCACTCATCCAACAAAAGGTTCATTCTTCACGCGCGGAACATCACGTGATGAGTATGCAAAATATACCGAAGAAGGTGCTGCCTACTTACGCAACATGCAGCGTCTTCAAAAGAAATGGGAAACAGCAAAACAATATGTGCCCGAACCTGAGATCGAATTAAATGGAAGTCCGTTTGGTGTCGTTTACTTTGGCTCAACACAATATTCAGTTTTAGAAGCCTTACACATTCTAGGCAAGGAAAATATAAATTTTGATGTGATGAAGGTGAATGCCTTTCCATTTAATGATGATGTGAAACAGTTCATGGAAAGTCATGAGCTTGTTTTTGTTGTTGAGTTGAACAGAGATGGCCAGTTTAGATCACTTCTGGTAAATGAATTAGAAATATATCCTCGTACTGTTTGTTCTGTTTTACATTACGATGGCATGCCTATTTCAGCAACCACGATCATCAAACAAATTAAAAAACAATTGCCTGTACATGAGGTAATCACAAACGCTAAATGATTTTTTAAATGACATACGTAAAATCAAAAATCCGTCATCCCTCGCAAGTAAAAAATAAAGTGGGCTTTTCAAAAGCTGATTACGAAGGCGCACTGTCAACCCTATGTGCCGGATGCGGTCACGACAGCATAAGCGCTGCGGTAATACAAGCGTGTTATGAATTATCCATTGAACCACACAAGCTTGCCAAGTTGAGTGGCATTGGATGTTCTTCAAAAACACCAACCTATTTCCTCGGAAATTCACATGGATTTAATTCTGTACACGGTCGCATGCCTTCTATCACGACTGGTGCCAACATGGCCAACAAAGATTTAATTTATCTGGGTGTGTCTGGTGATGGGGATACTGCTTCCATCGGTCTTGGACAGTTTTGCCACATTGTAAGAAGAAACATTAACATGACATACATTGTGATGAACAATGGATGCTATGGCTTAACGAAGGGACAAGACTCAGCCACTGCCGATTTTGGTTCAGTAAATAAAACCGGAAATGAAAATCCATTTCCTGCCATTGACCTTGCTGCTTTAGCATTAGAGCTTGGAGCTACATTCGTAGCGAGAAGTTTTTCAGGTGATAAAACGCAATTGATTCCGCTTATAAAAGCTGCACTCTCCCATCAAGGATTTGCCTTTCTCGATGTTATTTCACCGTGTGTTACATTCAACAACAATGCTGGCTCAACAAAATCATACGACTATGTACGTGAACATATTGAGGCTACTTCTATTTTTGATTTCGT
>JBBRKB010000110.1:0-10210 GCA_038218385.1 Cytophagales bacterium
ATGACTCTTGATCAGGTTTATTTTATGCTGTTGCAAAAACTGCCGTGGGATTTTGTAGCCTTGTTTATAAAAATCTTGAAGGGGTTCGTGTGCAGTTGGTTCCCATAGACATAACATCGGTTCAGGAAATTTATCTTCGGAATCGATAAAGCAAGTGGCTACACATTGCGCGTTACGATTATTGAGCAAGGTTGTAATGGCGTGTTCGCTTACAAGGGGCATGTCCACGGCAACGATCAACCAGGATTTTTCAGGATGGAGTTTAAAAGCGGTAAGGATTCCGTTCAACGGACTGTCTAGTTCAAATTGATCTGCCAATGGATTAAAGTGTGAAGGAATTTCATGAGTCTGTTTACACGAAAGAAATACCTTGCTACAAAATTTTTCAAGAAGATTGAAAAGATATTCTTGTTGGGTTACATTGTTAATTTCAATAAGTCTTTTGTCAAACCCCATGCGCGAACTTTTTCCGCCAGCCAGAATCAATCCATATAAGTCATTCTTGTCAATCATGAATATTTTTTCCGCAATGAGGACACTTCACTGCTTGTGGTTTATGCATCAATTCATAAAACCCAGATGAGAGAATACCAGCAGGAAGCGCAAACAATCCAATGCCAATGATGGAGAAGATTCCACCCAAAATTTTCCCTGACACTGTGATAGGTACAATGTCACCATAGCCCACTGTTGTTAATGTTGTAACACCCCACCACATCGTTGCCGGTATGCTGGAGAAGGCATCGGGTTGTGCATTATGCTCAATGTAAAACATAATGCTTGATAGGATCACCAATATAAACAGAATAAAAATTATACTCAGCACGAGTTGTTCTTTACGGTCGTTCAACACATGTTTGAATACATTTAACGCTTTCATGTAGCGCGCAATTTTAAACATCCTGAATAGTCCCATCAAACGGAAAATGCGAAGAAAGCGAAGATCAATGGGTAGGAAGATTAAATAAAAAGGAACGAACGCCAGCAAATCAATCAGCCCCATCGGGGAGAGAATAAATTTTATCCTTCCTTTAATAGGGTGTTTGTATTTCGGATTTTCAATAATGGAATAAACTCTAGCAATGTATTCAGCGGTAAAAAAAATTACGGAAAACAATTCAAACCATGCAAAAGCTTCTTGGTTTTTTAGATGTATCTCCTGCACGGAATCAAGGATGATCGCGACAATGTTTAAAATGATGGTCAAGATCAGGATAAGTTCGAAAATGCGCTCGCCAATGCCACCTTTTTCAGTGGGATCAAGCGTCAGATATAGTCTTCTTCGTAACGTCATACATTACGAGCGTTTAAAATTTTTTTTACCTCCGGTCTTCTCCATGAGTTTTATTTCTGCTATTGTTATGTTGTGCGACAACGCTTTACACATATCATAAATGGTTAATGCCGCAACAGAAGCGGCTGTTAAGGCTTCCATCTCTACACCTGTTTTGGCTGTTACCGTTGCTATTGTTCTCACTATTATTTTCTTCTCTTCAACGGTGATGGCTACCTGACAATCTTCCATTCCAACAGGATGACAAAAAGGAATAAGTTCAGCGGTTTTTTTCGCGCCCATCACGCCCGCAATAATAGCGGTTTGAAAGACGGGGCCTTTTTTGGTGATCAGTTCATCACCGTGTACGTGTTTTAATATTTCATCACCTACGTCAATGATAGCGTGTGCGTGTGCTGTACGTTTTGTTACCGCTTTGTCCGACACGTCTACCATTTTTGGATTCCCAGCGTCATCTACGTGGGTAAGTTTTTTTTCCTTCATTATGCCAATTAAAAGTTAAGGTGATTTGGAATCAGACAAATTTAGAAATATTACTGAACGTTAGCGTATAAATTGCCGCACTGGTATTTTAATTACTGAACTCCTTTAGCACAACAACACATTTTACTGGCTCAATTTGAAGTGCTCCCGCTTTTCCTTATCAGGGATAAAGTTCTAGTTTTGATTTTGCATCGCTCATAACAAATACTTACCAATGATTTCCGTAGCTGACGCCACCCAAATAATTTTTTCCCATCTCTTTCAGTCCAAATCGGAAACGGTTTCACTAGCAGAGTCAATGGGAAGGGTCTTGGATGAACCGATCTATGCCGACCGTGATGTGCCACCCTTCAATCGGGTAGCCATGGACGGCATTGCTGTTTCATGGATCGCTTTGGAAAACGGAGCAAAAAGTTTTGTCATTGAAGGCATACAATCTGCCGGAGCCCCACAGAAACAATTGACGGATAAGACCAAATGTATGGAAGTGATGACGGGTGCCATGCTGCCCATCGGTACGGATGTCGTGATCCGCTATGAAGATATCACCATAGCCGATGGTGTGGCACAATTGAATGAGCTCGATTTTCAATTCATGCAAAATATTCACAAACAAGGTATTGATGCAACAATGGGTAGTGAGCTATTGAAACCGGGCATGAAGCTATCATCCGCAGAGGTAGCCTTGTTGGCGTCAGTGGGAAAAGCTGATGTACATGTTAAATCGCTTCCCGTAGTTGCTATTATTTCAACAGGTGACGAGTTGGTGGAAGTGGATACAGCGCCTGCGCCTCACCAAATAAGAAGGTCCAATAGTTACGCACTGTATGCTGCGCTTCAAGCCAATGGCATAAAAGCATCTATGCATCACATCACCGATGATGCAACTAAACTTGAGGCAGGATTAAAAGAAATTCTCAATCACTCGGATGTCATGATCTTGTCGGGCGGAATTTCAAAAGGAAAATTTGATTTCGTTCCGCAAGTGTTAGAAAAACTAGGTGTGCGTAAATTATTTCATCATGTAAGCCAGCGTCCGGGCAAACCTTTTTGGTTTGGTGCTTCTACAGATGGAAAAACAATTTTTGCCCTTCCGGGAAATCCGGTTTCTACTTTTATGTGTTTCTATCGATATGTTCAGCCGTGGTTGAGTAGAAGTTTGGGTACAAAATCTGTTGAAATGAGTGCTACCTTAAAATCTGACTTTACCTTCCAGCCAAATCTTAGCTATTTTCTACAAGTGGGCATCGAAATTACGGACGGCCAACTATGGGCTACACCTTTGCCTGGTGGCGGGTCTGGTGATTTTGCCAACCTTAGCGAGGTAGATGGTTTTCTTGAATTACCCCTTGGAAAAACAACTTTTCAGCGAGGGGAGACATTTCCTTATTTTTCGTTCCGCTGATCTGATTTAAGCCCCATTTCAAGTTTCAGGGTTTGGGATTTAGCGTTAACTTTGAACCCCTAAAAGAAAAAACAATCCCCCAGGACTATGTTCGATAATTTAAGTCTCAAGCTTGATAAGGCCTTCCAAACGTTGAAAGGTCAAGGTAGGATCACAGAAATAAATGTGGCCACTACGGTGAAGGAAATTCGCAAGGCGCTAATAGAAGCTGACGTAAACTATAAAGTAGCCAAGGAGGTAACCGATGAGATCAGGGTAAAGGCACTAGGCCAGGATGTGCTTACCTCTGTGTCGCCAGGCCAATTGTTGACCAAAATCACAAATGATGAACTCACCTCGCTCATGGGTGGTGAGAGTGTTGATATTAAAATTGACGGCAATCCTGCGGTCATTCTTATTGCAGGTCTTCAAGGTTCTGGTAAGACCACGTTCAGCGGAAAGCTGGCAAGCTATCTGAAGAAACAAGGACGCTCGGTATTGTTGACGGCGTGCGATATCTATCGGCCTGCGGCCATCGATCAATTGAAAGTATTAGGTGCACAAGTAGGCGTTGAGGTGTATGCTGAACCTGAAAATAAAGACGCCGTAAAAATCGCCAAAGCAGCCCTTGATCATGCGAAGAAAAACAATCATCGGGTTGTCATTGTAGATACGGCTGGTCGTCTGGCTGTAGATGAGGAGATGATGAAGGAGATTGAACGATTGAAAGAAGCACTCAATCCATCAGAAACATTATTCGTTGTGGATTCTATGACGGGCCAGGATGCTGTAAACACAGCGAAAGCTTTCAATGACCGCCTTAATTTCAATGGTGTTGTTTTGACAAAACTGGATGGCGATACGCGTGGTGGTGCTGCGCTTTCTATTCGTAGGGTTGTTGACAAGCCCATAAAATTCGTAAGTACCGGTGAAAAGATGGAGGCCATCGATAGGTTCTATCCCGATCGTATGGCCAGCAGAATCCTGGGTATGGGTGATGTTGTCTCCCTTGTTGAAAAAGCGCAGATGGCGTTTGATGAAGAAGAAGCACAACGCTTAAATAGAAAAATCCGCAAGAACCAATTTGATTTCAATGATTTTCTTTCTCAACTCGAGCAGGTGAAGAAAATGGGGAATATGAAAGACCTCATGGGCATGATACCCGGAATGGGCAAAGCCATTAAAGATGTAGACATTGACGATAATTCTTTCAAACCCGTAGAGGCGATCATCCGGTCCATGACTAACAAGGAAAGGGAGAACCCAGACCTTTTAAATGCAGCCCGAAAAAACCGTATCGCCAAAGGAAGCGGTACTTCTGTAGTGCAGGTGAATCAACTCTTAAAACAGTTTGGTGATATGCGCAAAATGATGAAAACGATGAATAAAATGGGTGGTGGCAAGCGGGCTCTATCGGCATTGAACCCGTTTGGAAAATAGTTTCGCATGAAGAAAGACTTTTTTATAAAACCGGATCAGCCATTAAACCGTTAGTTAGGTAAAGTTTTAATTAGATATAAAAATACAAGAATATGCAAGCGAGAATAATCGGAATACTATTGCTGATTGCCATTTCTATTTCAGGAATAGCACAGGACAAAAAACCGTTGAGTCCCAAGGAAACCGTCAATGCCAAAATTGATGATGCCAACATAGAGATCGTTTATTGCAGGCCATCTTCTCGTGGAAGAAAAATGTTGGGCGGAAACGAAGCCTATGGTGAAGTGTGGCGCACAGGTGCCAATGCCGCCACTACTTTTCAAACCGATAAGGATGTAAAAATAGAAGGAAAAAATCTTCCCGCAGGTAAGTATGAATTGTTCACCATACCCGGAGAAAAGCAATGGGTGATTATTTTTCAAAAATTCACAAGTCAATGGGGTGCGTTCAGTTACAAAACTGAAAACGATGTGTTGCGTGTAACGGTAAATCCATCTAAGCCCAAATCGTTTGTTGAGACCTTTACAATAGAACCTGGAAAAAACCAGATCATTTTGAAGTGGGAGAATACATCGGTTGCTTTTAGCGTAAAGAAATAACCTTACATTAAATAATTATGAAAAAGCCGGAAGACATTTCTCCGGCTTTCTTATTTTTTGCAAATTACATTTAAATGTCGTTGACTTAAGCTCCACTCTCTTCCTCTCTTTTGGAGAGGCCTGGCTGCCGGAAGGTAGGACTGAGGTGAGGCCACACCAAAGAAGCTTAAGCCAACGACATTTAATTACATCAAGACCCATCCATGAATACCCTGGGAAGATATGACCGCATTGAACTCCCCGAGTTGGGTTTGATGAACATCCATGCAAAAATTGATACAGGTGCCTACTCCTGTTCCCTCCATTGCCGACAGGCCAAAGTGGTAGATGGAAAATTGGAATTTATTTTATTGGATGAAGAACATCCTGAGTTCACGGGGATGAAATTTGTGTTTGAGAAATTCACGGAGCGTATTATTAAAAATTCTTTTGGTGAAAAAGAAAAACGCTTTGTTATACAGACATCGATTAAACTTTTTGAAGAGGAATTTTGGACTTCGTTTTCACTAAGCAACAGGGGGTCGTTGAAATTTCCTGTGCTGATCGGAAGAAAATTATTGCGGAAGCGATTTCTAATTGATGTGGCAAAAGTGAATATGTCATTTCGTGAGAAACGGAAAAAAGAAAAAGTATTGGCAAAAGAAGAGAGGAGAAGAATTAAACGTTTAAAAACAAAATCATGAACATAGCCATATTGTCACGCGATGCAAAGTTGTATTCAACACGAAGATTGAAAGAAGCAGGGGAGAAGTTGGGCCATAATGTTGAGATCATCGATCACATGAAGTGTGTGCTCTACATTGAAAAGAAATGCCCAATGGTACTCTACCAGGGAAGACGTCTGGATTATTTTGATGCTATCATACCGCGCATTGGTGCTTCTGTTACCTTTTATGGCGCTGCTGTTGTGCGACAGTTTGAAATGATGAAAGTGTTTACGGCCGTTGAGTCGCAGGCCTTGATCCGTTCACGTGATAAGCTAAGGTGTTTGCAGGTGTTGTCACGCGCGGGATTAGGTATGCCACGCACAATTTTCATGGACTACACACGTGATTCGGAAGGAATTGTAGAAGCCGTAGGTGGTGCCCCGGTGGTTATTAAATTACTGGAAGGAACACAAGGTGTAGGTGTAGTTTTGGCTGAAAACAAGAAAGCAGCGAAGTCGGTAATCGAAGCTTTTCATGGTGTAAAGACACGCATCATCGTTCAGGAATTTATAAAAGAAGCGAAAGGTGCAGACCTTCGTGCCTTCGTTGTGGATGGCGAAGTAATTGGCGCCATGAAACGCCAGGCAAAAGAGGGTGAATTTCGATCAAACCTTCATAGAGGTGGCACGGCCATGGTGGTGAAACTAAACCGCCAGGAAAAACATGCTGCCATTCTTTCGGCAAAAAAAATGGGCCTCGGTGTGGCCGGTGTTGATATGCTCAATTCATCACGCGGTCCGTTGATTATTGAAGTCAATTCCTCTCCTGGCTTGGAGGGCATTGAAGGCGCTACCAAGCTTGATATTGCAGAAAAAATATTCCATTACCTGGAGCGCAATGCGATGAAAAAGGTAATTCAAAAGGACAAGATCAACGCCTAGCAGATACGTGTCGTTGAGGAATGATAAGAATGTTTGAAGTTTGCATTAACTTTAGCTTCAAATTATTTAAACCTACACCACCCATCCATGCGGAAGGTTATTATTGCGGGCAAGGAAATAGCGCCTGGCGAATTCAAACAAGTAGATATTAACATTGCGAGGCTCCCTTCGCATACCCTGATCGATACACCCATTTTTGTATCGCGTGGAATAGAAGAAGGCCCTGTGTTGGCGCTCACTGCCGGCATGCACGGTGACGAGATCAATGGAATGGAAATTGTCAGAAGGATTATCGATAGCGGATTGCATCATCCCAAGAGGGGCACCGTGGTGTGCATGCCCATTGTTAACATCTATGGTTTTCTAAACTACTCGCGCGAAGTTCCCGATGGAAAAGATATCAACCGTTCGTTTCCCGGAAATAAAAATGGATCGCTGGCCAGTCGTGTTGCGTATCATTTGATGAAGGAAGTAGTTCCTTTCATTGATTATGGAATTGATTTCCACACGGGAGGTGCTATGCGTACCAACTACCCTCAGGTGCGTGCTGTTATGAAAGACCAAACCAATCTGGCTTTGGCAAATGCCTTTCACGCACCCTTCACTATCGACTCACCTTTCCGGCCAAACTCACTTCGCAAGGAAGCTTCTCGCCATGGAAAAAATATTATCGTATATGAAGGTGGCGAATCATTGCGTTTCGATCATCAGGCTATTGAAGAAGGTATTGCCGGTACGTTACGTTTGATGAAACATTTGAACATGATCGACTGGGCATCGGATCCCAAGGAAACGAACAAAATAATATGGAGCACGTCATGGATACGCGCGAAATACGCAGGTCTCTTTCAAGCCAACATTCAGTGCGGCAATTTGGTGACGAAAGGCGACTGGGTAGGCACCATCACCGATCCGTTTGGTGAATTCAAAGAGCAGATACTGGCTCCTGAAACGGGCTACGTGATTGGCC
Source organism: Cytophagales bacterium (assembly GCA_038218385.1). Lineage (GTDB taxonomy): Bacteria > Bacteroidota > Bacteroidia > Cytophagales > Cyclobacteriaceae > JBBRKB01. The sequence continues at coordinate 7,759 of JBBRKB010000110.1, forward strand.
TTAACAACATACCGGTGATCAATGCAGGGGATGCACTTATGCACATTGGTATGGATAGGCAGTGTAAGATTGATATCCATGATGAGGAATAACCCGTTTGGATTTCCTTGATACTCTACTTCTGTTTTAATTAAAATGAACTAAAGCATGCCCGATATGCTAAATGGGCCATTTACTATACAAATGAGAAGAGCCCTACCAATGAAAGGAATGCGTTGAATTGTTCAATTTTCAACGGACATTAAGCCGCACCTTTGCATCGTTATGTTAGGAATGAATAATCAAGCAATCGGGGAGCAACACTGGGGTAAAAACCGAAACGCATGCGTGGATGAAAAAACCATTGAGAAATTGGTAGCCAAACGAGATGAGTTAAAGAAAAGCCTTTCCATCCTTCTTCAAAAAATTGAACGCGATAGATCCCAAAAGGATTAAGTCGTAATTGTCGATCCATCAGATTAGTTTGTTAAGGTTGGGTATATTGCGGCCTCACTGATGCTCTTGTGATGCAGGAATTCCTTGATCAATATGGTTACCTGGCTATTCTTATCGGCACCTTCTTTGAAGGCGAGACGGTAATATTGATTGCATCTTCACTCACCCATACTGGATTATTTGAAATTCCCTATACTGTTTTTTTTGGCTTCATGGGATCGTTCATCAGCGATTGGATTTACTATCTGATGGGTCGGCTTAATGGAAAATATTTTATTGAGAAGCGACCCAGGTTAAAAACAATGGTGCAACCTGTGTCCAATTTTTTTCACCGCCATAAAATCCAAATACTTTTCTCGTATCGCTTCTTGTATGGATTCCGTGTGGTGATCCCGTTGGTGATTGGGATGAGTGGACTCAAGCCTATTCATTACCTTGGCTATAGCCTTATTACCGGGCTTATATGGGCAACAACAGTTGGTTCAGTAGGATATGCCATTGGAAATTTTCTTGAAATAAAGGCGCACATGTTTGAAGAAAACATTTTATGGATCGTGCTTGGATTCTCGCTTTTTGGATTGTTAGTAGGTTATGTAGTGAAGCGGTTTGCTATGAAGGAGATGCATGTTAAGGAGTGATATTTTTTTCCCCACCGTTCTGCTTAGGAGGTAAAATTAAATTACCAGATAGTAATGGATAGTAATTTGAAAAGCGTATTTAGCTACACCTCAAAGCTATCCCCTCAACAATCTTTCAACACGCACGGGTTATCTTTTAACTCTGTCTCGATAGTGAGGTGCTGAATGTTGAGGTGCTCAAGCTCATGTCGCACTTCTTGTTTTAATGCATCGGTCTGTACCATGGAGAAGGCTTGTTCCAACACCACGTGAAGGGTCATCACATTGTACTGGCCGTCCATTGTCCAGGTGTGCAGGTCATGCACGTTGATGATGCCTGGGATGTTGAGGATTCGTTTTTTGATTTCTTTTATATCCACATTTTCTGGAATGCCTTGCAACATAATGGGTATGGCCTGCTTGAGGTTTCGATAGACATTAAATAAAATAAACGCTGCAATGAGAATGGATAAGATAGGGTCAAGGATAGGCACGGTATAAAACATCATCACAATGCTGCCAATAAGTACGGCCACCCAGCCCAATACATCTTCAAGAAAGTGAAGGGACACAACTTTTTCATTTACTGACGTACCTTTTGATAATCGAAGCATCGCTATCAAGTTTACTGTTACACCAATGATGGCGAGTATCAACATACCTTTTGCATTAACAGGTTCTGGATGGAGGATCCGATCTATTGCTTCACGAATAATAAATATGGATCCAACAATAAGAACAATTGAATTGACAAAAGCACCTAATAATGAAAAGCGTTTGTATCCATATGAAAAGTCTTCATCGCGTTGCTTGGTAGATTTTTTTTCAAAGTAATGCGCAAGGCCAAGTGAGAGGCTATCACCAAAATCATGAAGCGCATCTGACATTATGGCCACACTATTGGTGTAGAATCCTCCAACAAGTTCGAGCAAAGCAAAACCGGTATTGAGCCAAAAGGCAACACGAATGTTTTTTATGCTACTGTGATTATGTTGGTGTCCTGCGTGGGAATGATCGTGTGCCATACGGAAGATAATTGTCTGGCAAATTACAAAATCATGCCGACGATTATAAGTGATCCGAAGTTGGATAAGATGAGCTGGCGGTGATTACTCGGGTACCGAGCCAAAAAGTGGTCTTACGGTTAGTGAATCCGTGTGGTCGATTGCTTTCAGCATCGATTTGTTGTTGATGAGAAATTGATTGAATGCGGACGTAATGGAATCGTAATTGGCACGGTTCATTTCCACCCGTTGGTCGCGTATGCGTATATCTTCAATTAGTTTTTGTAAGGTTTGATTAGAGGAGAATGTAGAGTGTGACTCACCAAGGGCTATCACTTCGGTCACCAGAGAGTTAACTGCAAAATCGTATTCTTCCAGTTGATCAGGATTTTCCAG
>JBBRKB010000111.1:0-10172 GCA_038218385.1 Cytophagales bacterium
AGTTCCGCTGTGCATCTTGGCTACAACAATAGCAACTACCGGACTAATACTCTGGAAAACAAACTACTATCGGTTCGAATACACTCGAACTGATTCACCTTAACAGGTAAGATTGGATTTTTTACTTTCCGAAAGATTCTACCTTGTAGTCAAGGTTGGTTCCAAAAACGGGGAAACTAATTTTTAGCAATGCATAAAAGCCACTACCTGAAACACCCGGACGATAGCCCAACTCTCCACCGTACGACCAGCTAAACATCCTGTTAAACTTTCCTTCAAGACCAGCACGGAAACCGAGCACACTTGTCTTTATGGCACTAATGTCATACGTTCTGGTTTGATCGCTTGTATAAACGATATCATCGATTTTATTAGAGCCAATCAACACATCGAGGTAGGCGGTAAATATCAAGTCGTCAATACCTTCTTCATACTTATCAAAATCAACCGCTACATTTTTTATAAATGTAATAGAGCCACCCACATATCCACCCATGCTGCGGATATTACTAAACGCATCCAGTTTGACTTCTTTTACTCCCTTCATGTAGGTAAGGGGTAAACCATTGCCTTCAGCGTCTTTTAAATCTGCATTGGTTAGCCCTTGATCTTCCAACACATGACCAACATTCATCGTGCTCTTCCAGCTAATGCCACCTATTCTTGCGCCATAAATTTTACGCACTTTACAAGGCACATCAGCACTTAGCGGAACACGCGCTGCCCACTTATTGCCTTTATAACTTTTCTTATACAAAAACATTTTTGTCTTTGAGCTCGACTCAAAGTCTTTGATGTGGTATGTACCACCCAATTCTATGTAACTAAACGGAAGTGTTTTATTATCCACATCGCTGTTCTTGTCGGCAATGTCGCGGGCATAGTCAAAGAAACGTTGGCTATACGTTTTGCGATACTGTGCTTTGAAGTCGGCTTTATCCTTATAATAGTAACTGGCTTCCACTCCAAATCCTGCGGTAGGATTAGTGACAAACAGTTCGCCATACATGGGTTGAAATCCAATAAAGAGTTTGTTGACCGAGTACGGTTCGTCATACAGTTCTTCGTACGTAACAGCCGTCTTGTCTTTGCGTTCACCTTGCGCTAAAAGTCCTTGTGCTGCAAGGCAAAAGAGAAGGACTAAAAAATAGTTTTTCATCTGTAATATGAATTTTAAAAGTCAGATGGAATCTCCCGTTTCAATAACATCGTTGTTGGTGGATGTAGTGCCTGGAGATTTCATGTATATAAAAAATTAAACGTGGAGCATGATCCCTGACTATATACACTCAGCCAACTGAACATGACCCGGTTTTAGCTATACGAATTAGTAAAAATAATAAATATCCTGTGAAATTTTATTAAAAAGGGGATTTTGACTTAAAAGGCGCAAAACGGTGTAAAATCGAAGGGTTTTCATTCCAACGAATAGCAAAAACCATTATAACTCGCTGAGTGCCTGGGCGTGCGCATCTAAAATTTGATCCACAATACCAGCTGTTACGGCTGTCGAAATGAACATAGCTTCGTATTGTGATGGCCCAAGATAAACCCCCTGATGAAGCATCGACTGAAAATACTTGCTAAACAGATCCGTGTCACACGTGGTGGCGCTGGCAAAATCAGTCACAGGTTTTTCTGTAAAGAAAAGGGTGTACATGGAGCCAACCTGATTGATCGTGCAAGGAACTCCCACTTTGTTACACTCCTTACTTAATCCTTCTACTAATGAGGTTGTCATTTTATTCAATCCATCATAAAGCGAAGGGCTGCTCTTCAAACATTTAAGCATAGCCATACCGGCAGCCATCGCCAACGGATTGCCAGATAAGGTTCCCGCTTGATAAACGGGGCCGATGGGTGAAACCATATCCATGATTTCTTTCTTTCCGCCGTACGCTCCCACGGGCAGACCTCCACCAATTATTTTGCCCATCGTGGTTAGGTCGGGCTTTACATCATAGAGTTCCTGTGCTCCACCCAAGGCAAGTCGAAAGCCTGTCATCACTTCATCGAAGATGAGAATGATACCATGTTGATTACATAATTTTCTCAGGCCTTGTAAGTATCCTTCTGCCGGTAGTACACATCCCATGTTGCCCACTACAGGCTCCAGGATTAGAGCCGCTATTTGATCTTTGTTTTGGTCAATCAATTTTTCAATAGCTGCAAGATTATTGAACGGTGCAATCAACGTATCCTGTGCGGTACCTTTTGTGACACCTGGACTATCAGGTGTTCCGAATGTGAGAGCACCACTTCCTGCGGCTATCAAGAACGAGTCGCCATGACCGTGATAACAACCTTCCAGTTTAATAAATTTTTCCTTTCCCGTATAGCCACGTGCCAAACGAATAGCCGACATCGTTGCTTCTGTTCCTGAATTAACCATCCTCACTTTTTCAATGGAGGGTACGATGCTGCAAATCAATTCCGCCATTTCAACTTCTCGTGCTGTTGGTGCTCCAAAAGATGGTGACAAGGCCAATGCTTCTCTCACAGCTTCTTCCACTGCTGGATTGGCATGGCCCAGTATCATGGGCCCCCAACTGTTGATGAGGTCTATATATTTATTTCCGTCTTCATCATATAAGTAGGCGCCTTTCGCGCGCTGTATGAATATGGGACTTCCTCCCACTGCACGAAAAGCCCGCACAGGAGAATTGACGCCACCCGGAATAAAATGTTGAGCTTTTTCAAATAATGATTTACTGGCTGATTGATCGAGCATAGATTATTTCTTTTTAACAACTTTTAATTCCCCTTCCACAAACTTCACAAAGGGAACCTGTTGATTGTCGTGGCTATTCTCATAACTGTATCCTTGAGATAAATAACCGGGGAGTAGCGTTTCCTTAACAAATGCATCTTGAAAATAGACACCGTATTTTTTTAGTGAATGACCGGCAAACATCATGAGGTCGTACCCCAGGGCAGCATATGAAGAAGGTGCCTGGCCATGCGTGCGCACATACTTTTTTGCGAAGGCTAGATAATGAGGGCTTGATGTATCTATATAATTGGGTGACGCCAGAACAATACCTTGTAATTGAAATTTATCAAAATCCATCGCGTTATTTTCGAGCCATGACTCCGAGCCGATCACCAGGATAGAATCGCCACGCGTTTCCACACTGCTTATTACTTTTGAATAAATCAAGGGATCATCTGATGCCACGTAAATACTACCCAGACTATCACGCTTTAAAGTAAAATTTACAGGGAGTTTATTTTTGTCATACTCCGTGGCTGTTGTGAGCCTGGTAATAATTTTAGTCGCGCCCTCTCTCGTTAACCGTTGGGCCGATACTATTTTTATACCTACCTCCTTTGCTTTCAACATAAAGGATGCAGCCAGGGTAGAATCTTTTCGTGATGTGCCGTAGTACACGATGCAGCTTTTTCTTCGCCTCGAATGTGCAGCAGCAAACTCGGCTGACTTTCGGCCGATGGTTTCATAAGAGGGTTGCAACATGAAACCAAACTCGTTAATGCCTACAGTTTCCAGATTGTTGGTAAAGGGTTTTAGAACATTGATTTTATTTTTCAAAGAAAAATCCTGTACCAGCTTGTTCTCTTCCGGAAAGAAGGGGCCAATAATGAGATCAGTGTTTTTGATTTCTTCGGTATCCAACAGCCGGGTAATGGTGGCCGTTTTGCGCTCTGTATCATACGCACGCAAGTCAAGGTTAATACCCGACTTCTTTAAGGTATCCACAGCCAGTTTCATTCCTTCATACAAATCCAGTATGAGTTGGTTTTTCTTTTTGCCTGGTCTGGGTTCCAATGAACTCAACATAAAGGGATACAAAACAGAAATGCTGTATACCTCTTTGAAATAACTTGGTGGCGCTTCATGGATGTAATCAGATCGCTCCAGATGATATTTGCGGATAACATCATCCAACTGATTACGGGATGGAATATCGTTTACACGTTTGGCCAACGATGCCGCCAAAAGTTTTCCAATAAGCGGATCATTGGGATATTCCTCCGTCATCATGGTGAGTGTTTCCGGATCTTCTATCGTTGAAAGATAGTTGTATTTATAACCATCGATATCTTTTTTGATCGCTGGATTGGTAATCGATGACCAAACTTTAAGGCCTTGGAAATATTCTTTGTCGTCCATGTGAATTCTTCCCAACCAAAAATCAACTTCACTCATTTTATCCCACTTCGGATAAAGTTTTTTCAGTTGATTGAACGTATCACGGGCAACGGCATGAAACCCTTGCTGGTAGGCCGACATGGCAAAATAGAATGAAGCATACTCAGAAAAAGGATTGTTGGCATCGTACGGAATAGCTGCTTTAAAAGACTCCATCGCCAGATTATATTTCCCTTCACGGAAAAAATTCTTTCCATTGAAGTAGTACTGTTTGAAATCGGTTTGCGACAAGCCGATGGTTTGAAATCCAACGACAATCAACAAACTAAAAATTAACCTCTTGGGCATACAAAGAAAGTTTAAGGAAAATGTAGTATAAGGCTTTCCTGCGAAAGTAGAAAATCAAAACCGCTCAGCAGCATATCGTTACTCCCACTCAATGGTGGCAGGAGGTTTTGAACTTATATCATAAACAACGCGATTTACGCCTTTCACTTTGTTAATAATATCACTGGATACTTCTGCCAAAAATTCATAAGGTAAATGTGCCCAGTCAGCAGTCATTCCATCCGTACTGGTAACCGCGCGAAGGCTCACCACACGCTCATAGGTCCGTTCATCACCCATTACACCAACGGATTGTACGGGCAACAACATGGATCCGGCTTGCCACACTTTATCATACAACCCATGCGACTTAAGTCCATTGATGAAGATGCTGTCTACTTCCTGAAGAATGGCGACTTTTTCTGGTGTGATGTCACCCAAAATACGGATGCCCAACCCTGGGCCAGGAAATGGATGTCGGTTTAGAATAGTAGGATCAATTCCCAATGCCTTGCCAACAATGCGCACCTCATCTTTAAAGAGCGTATTCAATGGCTCCACTATTTTCAATTTCATTGTGGCCGGGAGTCCACCAACATTATGGTGAGACTTAATCGTTGCCGATGGCCCTTTTACAGAAACGGACTCGATCACATCCGGATAAATCGTTCCTTGTCCAAGCCATTTCACATCTTGTATTTTATGGGACTCTTCATCAAACACATCGATGAAGGTTTTGCCAATGGCTTTTCGTTTCGCCTCGGGTTCCGAAAGACCTGTTAACGAAACATAAAATTTTTCTTTTGCATCAACACCTGTAATGTTCAAGCCCATATCCTTGTAGGAATGAAGTACTTGCTCATATTCACCCTTACGCAACAGACCGTTGTCAACAAAAATACAGTGCAGGTTTTTACCAACGGCCTTTGCCACCAAGGTAGCAGCTACTGTTGAATCAACACCCCCCGAAAGCGCCATCACTACTTTATCATTACCCAGTCTTTGCTTCAAGTCGGCCACTGTGGTGTCGATAAATTGATCGGGTGTCCAATCCTGAGCGCATCCACAAATGTGGACGACAAAATTCCGGAGAAGGTTTTTACCTTCAGTAGTATGGGTCACTTCCGGATGAAATTGAATGCCATAGACTTTTTCATTGCGCAATTTGAATGCAGCAATTTTTACAGACGGTGTGCTGGCAATGATATCAAAAGTGTCAGGTATTTTGGCAATGGTATCGGCATGCGACATCCACACCTGTGTATCGAGTGATATTTCTTTTAATAATTCATTGTGATGATCTACCGTTGTGAGCTTCGCCCTTCCATACTCCCGAATTTGTGATGGTGTAACTTCACCACCCATTTTCTGAGCCATCAACTGTGCGCCATAGCATACGCCCAACAACGGCACTTTTCCACGAAAAAGAGTCATGTCTATATCGGGCGATTGTGGATCCCTAACGGAACAAGGGCTTCCCGAAAGGATAACACCTTTAATGGCGGAAGTAAGGGTTGGGATTTTATTGAAAGGGTGGATTTCGCAATAAACATTTAATTCACGAACCCTTCTGGCAATCAACTGTGTGTATTGTGACCCGAAGTCTAAAATAAGTATCTGCTCTGGCATTGCGCAAATATAACAGTTGGCTCATGTTAAGGGCAGTTCAGGATGAAAAAATGTTGGCCTGTTGGCTTAATAGCTCATGAAAACCAACCCCAGGTTGACACCGTAATGACTGAACCCTGAGTATTCGAATTTATCTGATCCGGCCGTGGTGAAATCATAATGAGCGGAGGCGATTAACCCCACTTTCCCTCCGAACGAAAAAATAACACCCGCCTCAGGCCTTGCCAAAAAGCCCCATGAATCATCCTTGTCAGTATAAATATTATAAAACTGCGCAAAGCGATTGAATGCTGCACCTGCACCCACACCAACATAGGGCATCAGCTTTTTACTTTTTGAAGGAAGAAAATATTTTCCGTTCGCTACCACACCATACGAATACAGATAATTAAAATAGTCGGTTGTGATGGCACCATCGCTTGAAATAAAAGTTGTGGTTGGCTCATAATGACGGTAGATCGATTCTGTAAAATCCACGCCAACAGAAAAGCGATCATTTAACAACTTGTGGTATCCTATCTTAAAGCCAAGTACACTCGTTTCGTCAATCCACCGCGTGGTTGTAAGGGGTTTGTTTACATCCCAGCTGACGGAGAAATACCGATCAAAGTCCTGCCCATAGGATCCTATGGATGTTATTGAGAATATTATAATTATGAAATATTTCATGGTCAATAGTTAAATTAAAGTATCAGAATTCCTCAGGTGACAGTGCATGGAGATTAATTATTTACTCAGTTGAGATGAATTGGGATTGATTAAACGCTTGCCCAATGCCGTCAACGGATTGCTGAACTAAATTCACAGAACTGTATACATCACCCATTTGAGCATTCCAGATTATCTTGCTCTTGCCACCTATACTATTTTTTAAATCAATGATCTCTGTCACCAGCACACCCGTGTTGTTAACATAGGTGGAAACAGAAGGACCATAATAATAATTATAGTAACCCGAATAAGATCCATAGTAATTTCCTGGATTATACTGCTGATAAATATTGAGGTTTTTTACGATGTAAATATTAATAGCCAGATCTGGATTTTCATCTTCTTCAACTTCTGAATAACCCCGTTTGATCAAATTGCTTTTCACCGCCTCAACAACCGGTCTGGCATATTTGTTACCAACGATAATAGTGTCATCACTTGCGTGGTTTGAAATGAGGCCAATAGTATCGGTCTTAATGGTATAGGTTTTATACGAATCAAAGTTAGCACCCTTGTCATAGTTTGTTGAAATAACAAATTGATCAAGCAACTTCAAATCATCTGGTTGAGGCTCACAGTTAATCATGACTGCGCTCGCTGACATTAGCAGAAAAATTCCTGCTATTTTTTTTATTCGATCCATCCTATTGCTTTTTATTGTTTCCTTTTTGTAACGCATTTCATGCAAAAATAATTGCCGAATCGTTAACTTTTCTGTTGGACACAGGCTAAACGGCAAACGTTTGAATCCTATAAAACAATACCCAGTCCGAATAGTAAAACAAATACCAACGTTGTGAGAGCCATTTGTTTGAGGTAGGGGTCTAATTCGCGTGAGGGCTTTCGGCTGATGGCCAAGGCGTTTTTAATAAACAAAGGAATAGTAATAATAAACAAAAGTTGAAAACCGGTACGGAATTGAATGATCGTATACACTATCGAAAACAATAATCCTCCGATTAATAAAAACCAGTGATAGACCACAGCCTTCTCCTTCCCTAGCCTAACGGGAATAGAATATTTACCCGCCTTTCGATCTGAGTCAATATCACGGATATTGTTGATGTTTAAAACAGCTATAGAAAAAAATCCACAACTCATGGCCGGTAACAGTTCATACCAACTGAAATGTTTTGTGAAGAGGTAATAGGAACCCATCACACCCACTACACCAAAGAAAATAAAGACAGAAAAATCACCCAAGCCCATGTAGCCATAAGGCTTCTTGCCGACTGTGTATGCAATGGCAGCCATAATGCTAAGAATTCCCAGTCCGAAAAAAAATACAATCGCATTCCAATCAAATCCAAACGAGATAAATAAGAGAGACACACCACTCACCAGACACAGTACGATAAAAATCACCACAGCTGCACGCATTTGTGACGATGAAATTAATCCGGCTTGTACCGTACGCGAAGGACCTTCACGGTGAATACTATCTGCACCATTCACCGAATCACCGTAGTCATTGGCCAGATTGGAAAGTATCTGTAAAAAAACTGTAGTAAGAACACAAAGCAGAAAAATATCCCAGCGAAAGGCATCGGCTCCAGCGGCAAGAAAACCTCCCATGGCAATGCATGACAAGGAAAGCGGCAAAGTGCGCAACCGAAATGCCTGAAGCCAGATTTTAATGTTCATAGTGTAATGCTCAATCCACTACAATATTAAAAAGAATTACAATTAAAGTAGGAATCCAAAATGGGCGATGATAAGATGATAATAAAACTGGCCCTTGCCTTTGGATAGAAATAGATAGAAACTGCGTCATCCATTTCTAATATATTACTGAAATAAATCAATTCAAATTTGATTCTTGGGGAAATTTGGGACGAGGGGATTTAGAGGAGATTACAATTATTTGTATTATCAATCCAACAACGATGAGTACTGCTATTTCCAGACGTGAACTCATCGTGCTGATTGAAATGATACTATTTGATTCTTCAAGCAATTTTTCACCCTCTTCCAATTGAATTTCTGATAGTCGGGAAAGTTTAGTATTTAAAATATCATGCTGTTGCAACACTATAGGAAGCGTCACAGAGTCGCTTATATTTTCAGTTAGCAAGAATTTGTTTTCCATTATTTCCAATACTATCACCTCTTTAGCCAGGTTATTTAAAATAGTATCCTCTTCATGGGTTAACACTGTCTTTTGAAATTCATTGATGTTAGACAAAATATTTTTATTGCTTTTATTAAAAGAGGTGTCATCTACGCTTTCTGCCCTAAAAGAGAATTCATACAGGGCAATTCTTTTATTATTCAAGCTCTGAGAAATATTATAAATATAATTTTCAACCAGCAACCTGTCCTTATGCACGGAGTTAATCGTTTCGTGAAGTTCATCAAAATGCATTTTGTCCAATAAATTAGTACAAAGTACTAAGGCAAAGACCACCGCTAAGGCAAGTGCTGTTTTAAACTTCTGTTTGATAAAATAGAACCACTTCATATCAATAGTTTTATGATGATTTCGTTGAGAAAGATATAGGGATTTGATGCATGACCCTAATAAAATTCAACATAAGCCATCAAGAGGCGAATTAATGATACGTCTATGAAACAATTTTTAAAACAATAAAGTCTTCTCTACTCCACCTTAGCATTCTCATTGAACCTTGAATAATGGAGATGATCTTGAACACATCAGTATCTTCAAATACACAGATCACACCTTGATCATTCAGGCCTGAAAAGGACGGTTCAAAAAGGATTTTCTTTTCTATTTTACCGTTACTTGCAAGAAGGAGATAATAGAATTGATGAACTTGATTTGATCAGCAGTTAGCTTGCAAGACTGGATGAAATCAGAAACGCTTTTGCTTCGGCCACATCTTCGAATGACACGGAGGGTGAAGTGTTAAGTTTAATATTCTGTCTTCATTAATTTGTCCCAAAAAGTGAAATATAAACCTAGGTTTCGTCTGGCATGTCTATGATGTATGTCATGATGGGTGGCGCCAATTATAAATTTTTTTATCATGCTTATCCCTTTTTGAGTATAAATTTCAACTCCCGCATGGTTGATAGTAGCGGATAGCGTCATGATGGTAAGCACAAAAAAAACAGCAGTGAGGTGCATGGGAAGTATAGTGAACAAAATGGGTAAGATAATCGCCTGTAAAAGAGACTCAACCGGATGAAAAGAAAACGCGGTAAGCACATTGGTGTTGATGCTTTTGTGATGCTCCATATGAAAAGGTCGCAGCCATTTTGAATGATGCATCCATCGATGCAACCAGTAATAATAGGTGTCGTGAAAAAATAGAAATACCAATATAGAAAATGGAATGTACCATGGGGAAAATTCCGCGGGATCTAAATAGATCTGGGTGACATCGCTATGCCACATAATTAAAAGAAAGAGACCTATCAATCCAAAGAT
>JBBRKB010000112.1:0-10116 GCA_038218385.1 Cytophagales bacterium
TTCTTTGTAGAAGCCACTTTTCATTTGGTAAATATAATGTCCCGAAGGTAAAGTATTTAATTCGACTTCAATTCGATGTTCACCTGCTTCCAACGTTTTATTGATAAGAACACCGGCTTGCTTGCCAGCATTGTCGAACAAAGTTACAGTTACATTGCCCGTATTGTTTGTTCTGAAATGAAGGGTTGTCTTATCCTTAGCGGGATTAGGGTAACAGTCTTCAAGGATAAATCGTGAAGAAACAAAATCTCCCACGCCTGTAATTATCTGGCTGGCCAACGGGAGAGGCTCATAACCTTCTGCGGCATCGGTAATAAAGTTATGAAAGAAGATGTCTTCCTCAATCTTCTTTTCATCCACCAGCATCCAATCCTTTAACAGATTGGCGTACACTTGACGGTAATCGTATTGCAATTCGATATTGGGTTTAGTCAAATCGGGTACGGTGCCTACAACGCCTGGTTTTACACCTTTGCCGAAAATATATATGGGACCACCGGTTCCATGATCAGTACCAAAGCTTCCGTTGCTATACACCCTGCGTCCAAATTCTGAAGTGGATACGGTTAGCACCCTATCTTCAATTCCCTTAGCACGCAAATCTTTTTGAAATGCATCCATGGCCGTAGAGATGTGGTACATCAGCGCAGCATGAACACCCATCGTTGGATCATAGCTTTCAACTTGATCCGCATGGGTGTCAAACCCACCAATCTTGATCATGAACACTTTTGTCTTGCAACCACCGTCAAGCAGTTGGGCAATAAGTTTTAATTGTGGTGTGAGGGAATTTTTTTTACTTCCCGTTGGGGCATTAAGCGGATAGGTTTCCGGATAGGTGATAGAACTTGGTCTACCTTTGTCAAAAACAGTTTTAAGTCTTTCGGCATAATCTTCTGATTTATCTTCCAGATCTAAAATCCAATTTAACTCTTGCCCGTAGGGTGATGGGTTTAAAACTGCTGGCGGTAATCCACGCTTATCTATTTCCAAATCATCATAACCCTCCAACGTATCAACCAGATCAAAAAAACTATCCGGGTCATCAATCGAGATTGAGGCGGGGATATTGTCTTTTTGATGAAAGACCAACGAGATGTCACTGCCTAATTCAATGGCCAAAGGATCCAGCATCTCCGGATTCGGAAAATCATCTGGGTATATTTTAGGTGCATACTCTTCCTGAAGGTAACGGCCTAACCAACCCGATTCATAATAATCATCTGAGCCTCCGCCCATAAACCAAATGTCTCTTCCACGAAAGTGGGATCCACTGTTATTCTTATAGGAGACACCTTGTACAAAGGCCATGCGACCTTCATCGTACATACCTTTCATGGCCTGCATCGAAGGATGTAACCCTACTTGTGCATTAGCAGGTAACGTAAAATCAAGCGGCACATATTTCTTTTGTGGAATGGCGATGTTGGCGCGCTTGCTATAATAGAGATCATAACCATCAACAGGAATTAAACTATTAAGACCATCATTGCCACCGTGGAGTTGAAGAATAATGAGTACCCGGTCATTATCACTTTGTTGCGCCAACCGTGACAATGGATTTTCGGCCATCACGTTCATAGAGATGCCGCCAATGGTAAAGGGTATGCTGGCCGCTAGTGGAATTTTCTTTAAAAAATTTCTTCTTTTCATTCGGGTAGATTAAGAAAGTTGGTATTCAGGCGACTGCATCATAGCATTAAAAAGTGATTCCAATTGGCCGCGCACAGTATCCATATTGGTCTGGCTGTTCCAATTAGAAGTCCAGTTTGCCTCTTCGGTGCCAGCAGGATAGAAAGTACCTAAGAATGTTTTTAAAAAATAGTTTAAGCGCTCGGCAGTCAAGCCAGAATTGTCATCTGCATTGGGATCGAATGTGAGGCTATCGGTAACAGGTAAAATATACTTGGCCAATTCAATGACCAAACTGCGTGCGTCAGCAATGGTCGCATTGGTAAATGTTGTTGACGTGATGAAACTCAGCACAGGAACTTTTACCAGCAAAGTCGTATCACTCGGGTTCATAATCTTTCGGATAAAATCATACCGCCGGGTGAGATAATTTACCGTGATCCAGCTTCTATGGTAAATAGGGTATTGGTTATACGCATCATATCCCGATACATCGAAGGGCTTGTAAAAATTCATGCCCTGCTTATCCATCTGTCCAATCACATTCCCCAGATACTCGTAATAGGCAGCCGGGTCAGCACTCATGCTCGGCACAGTGAGATTAAAAAAACGCATCGTTCCTACTACCAAGTCTAACGGTGATTTTATAATGGCACCAAAATTATCATCGCCAAAACCTGCGCCGGCTTCATAGAAATGTTGGCTGCGCAATAGGTTTTCAATAACCGGCTGCAACTTGTATCCATTGGCAACAAAGGTATTCGCCATCTCGGCAATGATTGTATCATCCAAAGTTTTAAGCGTATCTTGTTTGTGTGCACCAAAAACAAAGAAGCGGTAAATTTTTCGGCAGATGTTGAGTTTTGTTTCTGGTTGCGCGTAGATAAGTTCTACCAGTTGGTCGATCTCATCGTAAGCACTTTCTTCAGTGGCATTGTCGCCATTCAATAAGGCAAGGTCTGGCTGTATTTTTTTTTCCTCACCAAAGCGTGCACTAAACCCTTTCTCCTTGTTGTCATGTGAAGATGCATTGGTGGCACTTCCTTTTACTCTGCCTCTTGGAAGGTTGGTGTCAGGATCAATGTTGGAAAAAGTGTCGTCAAAATCCCATCCCGATAAAACTCTTGCGGCCGACTGTACATCGAGTTCGGTATACAATCCATAGTCGCCAGGACCTGATGATGTTGGAAGATAGCCTTCAAGACCCCTGCCTAAACTATAAAGTTCAATGAGTTCCCTGCCATAGTTTTCGTTGGGACTTCCCTTTACATTAAGGATTCCATCCAATAAAATCAACATGGCATTATCGACACTTATTTTCTTTGTGAGCGTTTTGAAATTCACATCCACATCTGCGTTAAGCCGATCGAGTGCAAAAAACCGAAACAATTGATTTTGAAAATAGAGCGCACGGCTATCGTCAATTTTTTCTTGTATGGCTGTGAAGTGTGAATGTAAAAAGAAGACGATTCTTTCGCGTGCGGCATAGGGTAATGATTGTGCAGGCGCAACGTCAACGCTTAGCATTTGCGCAATGAACCATCTTTTAAAATACCCTTGAAGTTTGTCATCACCACTGTTGGCGTCAGTGGTTCCGTTGGTCACCCATTCTTGTCCTGTTTTGGGATCGATTGGTAAAGGCGGAGCGGGAAGAGATGATTGACCATACAAAGCCGTGATTGCAGTTTGCGGTGTATATCCAGCGAATGTATCAATTTGTTCTTTGGTGGCTCCAAAGGTCGCCCTTCGTAATAAATGTGCTGCTCGTTTTATTCCAAGAGTTCCTGAATATTCCGCTAAAGGCATAGGTTATCAAATTTCAATTCGGCAATTAATCATCAATTTGGTTGTAAATTATCCAAAATAGAGATGAAATGTCATATATCGCGATTATTGTTGTTTATTTCCTTTCATCTCAGTGTTACCTCGCGTTCCTGTAAATGCAAAACCACTTTTGTTCTTTATTAATGTTAAAGGATTGTACTATGAAAATTATTGAATGCCCCCGTGATGCCATGCAGGGAATACCCACATTTATCCCTACCAAGGATAAAGTAGCGTATGTAAACCAACTGCTTAAAGTGGGCTTCGATACACTTGACATGGGCAGTTTTGTTTCCGCGAAAGCGATCCCTCAAATGGCCGATACCCAACAAGTACTGCAAGAAATTGATAGAGGCAGCTCGAAGAGCCAACTGTTGGTGATCGTTGCCAACGTTAGAGGTGCAGCGGAAGCGGCCGCCTTTTCAGGTGTCGATGCCATTGGCTTTCCGCTTTCTATTTCAGAA
Organism: Cytophagales bacterium; assembly: GCA_038218385.1. Taxonomy (GTDB): domain Bacteria; phylum Bacteroidota; class Bacteroidia; order Cytophagales; family Cyclobacteriaceae; genus JBBRKB01. The sequence goes on from JBBRKB010000112.1 coordinate 3,921, forward strand.
ACATTTCAGCAGCTCAATACAAACAAATCCATTACGGAAGCTTTGAACCAACTGGAGCAAATAAAAAATCTTTGTGAAGGTGCCAATAAAAAACTGGTGACGTATATAAGTATGGGTTTTGGAAATCCCTATGGTGATCCGTATAGTATGGACATGGTTTTGAAATTTGTTGATTTGCTGGTAACGATGGGGGCTGATGTTGTTTCCTTAGCCGATACGGTGGGTGTTGCAAGCCCGGAAGCTATTAAAATTTTAGTGGCTACTATTTTACAAGATTGGCCAGACCTGGAGCTTGGTGCCCATTTACATTCCCATCCTTCCACAGCTCTTCAAAAAATAAGGGCTGCGTATGAAGGAGGAGCCAAACGAATTGATGGTGCTTTGATGGGCTTTGGTGGCTGCCCGATGGCGAATGAGGAACTGGTAGGCAATATTCCCACTGAAAAGGTGGTTGCCTTTTTGGGTGAGCACGCTAAGGTGGATTCCATTAACCCTGAAGAATTAGTGAAAGCATTGCTGATGGCCCAAAAAATATTTCCAAAGTGAGAAAATAGTACGCCAACCCAAAGCAGGGTTTTGCATTGCTTACCTTTGGTTGATAATTGATAAGGTTTATGAGAACATTACTTTTTTCTTTTACTTTTAGTTTTTTGGTGTGTGCAGCATCTGCCCAATCGGCAAAAGATTATACTCAAAAAGGCAGAGACCTTTATGAAAAGCGCGAGTTCATGGAAGCGCTGCTAAACTTAAACAAGGCTATTGAAACGGATCCCAAATATGCCCAGGCGTATTATGTACGCGGAAATATAAAAGACGCTTTTGATGATCGTCATGGTGCCATGAAAGACTACAACCTGGCTGTAGAAAAAAATCCAAAATTTGCCGATGCCTTTTTTTCGCGAGGCAATGTGAAAATGAAATTGCAAGATTACTATGGTGCCATTGCCGATTACACCGCGGCCATTGCCTTAAATGAAAATTACATTGAAGCGTATTACAATAGAGGGAAGGCAAAACAATATCTGCTTGCTTTTGAAGATGCCATTGGCGACTGCTCAAAAATAATTCAAATTAATCCGAAAAACTACGATGCTTATTACATGCGGGGTATTCTTAAAATCAGTTTTGGGGATATTAAAAATGGATGTCTTGATCTTAGCAAAGCAGGGGAGTTGGGCGACTTAAATGCCTACGAGGCCATTAAAGATAAGTGCAACCAGAAAACTACTGAACCGGAAGAAAATAATTAAATCTTCCTGGATACTTTGTAGCGCTTGCCTGGCAACGATGCTACGGCACCTTTGAACTCCAAGTTCAATAACGTTGATGCCAATTGACTTAAGGTTAGGTTTGTCTTCCAACTGAGTTCGTCAATGACCAATACACCGTCATGGGCATTTAAGGTTTGCAGAATAACTTTTTCGTGATCATTAAAACCTTCCAGAGATAGCGTTGTATTGATTTCCTTTTTGCTATCACTGGGATCCCAGTTCATAATGTACTCCAGATCTTTGATTGAAGTTATCAAGTTGGCTTTGTTCGATTTGATCAGGTTGTTACATCCCGCCGAAAAACTTCTGCCAATATTTCCCGGAAAGGCAAAGACATCTTTGTTATAACTGTTGGCAATGTTAGCGGTAATAAGGGCGCCACCTTTTTCTCCTGCCTCTATTACGACTAGTGCATCACTTAAGCCCGCAATGATTCTGTTTCTCGAAGGGAAATTATGGGCATCGGGTTTTGTGCCGAAAGGATTTTCTGAAACGATGCCGCCATTCAATTCCATTTTCAATGCCGTCTCTTTGTGTTGTGCGGGGTACATCACATCAATGCCGCTGCCGAGAATGCCTATGGTGGGAAGGTTTTTTTGAATGGCTTCCCTGTGTGCCCATATGTCAATGCCATACGCTAGCCCGCTCACAATAAGTGCGTTGTGCGGTGCAAGTCCTTCCATTAATTCTTCAATGCAAATTTTGCCATAGTCGGTAGACCTTCGTGTACCAACAATGCCTACTGTTTTGGCGTGCTCTAAATCAACGTTGCCTTTTACATATAATAAGGTAGGTGAGTCATTGACGGCACGCAGCCGCGAAGGGTAATGTTTATCAATAAAAAAAACAAGTTTGACATCGGTCTTCTCGGCTTTTAGTGCTTCTTGTTCTGCTTTGGCAAACGGAGTTCCTTTTGTGATGGCATCCACTGTGATAGCACCAACGCCGGGTATTTTGAGAAGCTTACCGCGTGGGGTTGTAAAGACTCTGTCGGGCGAGCCACAATAACTCACCAGTTGCCTGATCAAGTGATCACCAAGGCCGGGAATGAAGTGAAGTGCAAGGAGAGAGAGTCTTGATTGATCCATTCCCTAAACTGAATTTTCGTTTAGGTGAAGCGCACGGATTCTGTTAGATCCTTTCACGAAGTTCAACAAGAAAATTGCGGATTGATTTAAGAGAACCGATCATCTCCATTTTATCTTTTACCGATTGTGAATCGTTCTTCAACATTTCTTTTGCGCCTTGCAAGGTGAATCCCTTTTCTTTCACAAGGTGGTAGATTGTGCGAACGCTATCGATATCCTCTTTGGTAAACTGGCGATTCCCTTTTCTGTTTTTCTTTGGTCTGATGATTTCAAACTCAGATTCCCAGAAGCGGATGAGCGAAGGTGCTACATTAAAAATTTCGGATACTTCTCCAATGGAGTAGTAAATTTTTTCTATTTCTTTTTCTTTATAAGCCATCTTATTGGGCAATATAATTAATTATACCATTATCATCAATGCGAATACCGGATTCAGGAAAATCTTTTCTGGTCAGGTCTTGAATCACTTTCACAACCCTTTTCTCATCATCTACCTGAACGCCAGCGCCGTAGTTTTGATACGTAGGAATAATTTTACCCGATATAAATTCACCGCTGTTGGTAAGAGTCAATTTAATAATAGGAGCAAGGCCATTCACCCCTGCCACGTTGATGCCCCTGTATGTACAAAAGTTTCCCATGCTGTAGGTGATAAACCGGTTTTTATATATATCGATAGAGCGCGTTACATGGGGTCCATGGCCAAAAATAATATCGGCACCATGGTCTATCATGTCATGGGCAAAGGCATAAACATCTCCGCGGTCTTCGCCATGGAAAATCTCATGCTTTCGAGGCACCTGTTGATATTGTGATCCTTCGGCACCGCCATGAAAAGAAACGATGACTACATCACAAAGTGAATCAAGATGCGTAACAATACTGCGCGCAAGCTCCGTGTCGTTGATGTTGTTGCAACCGCTGTTGGGTGCGAAGGCCGTGAAGCCATAGGTGATGCTGTCTTTTGTAAAAATTGTATAAGGGTTGGTTGATTGGCCGGCATGTACTATCCCCGCGTCTTCCAATGTGGCCATGCTTGATTTTCTACCTACATCACCGAAATCGCCCGCGTGGTTGTTGGCAAGGCTCATCACATCAAAGCCTGCATCCACCAGGTTTTGAACATAGGCCACAGGACTTCTGAATACGTAGCAAACTTTTGGGTCGCGGCACGACTTGGGTGTGCCTCCTGCATCCAGCAACACACCTTCGAGGTTGCCAAACGTAAGGTCTGCATCTTGAAGAATTGATTTAACGCCACGCATTAGAAACGAACCATTATCCGGAGGAAGTTTGGATGGTTCAGGATAATTGGTGCCCATCATAATATCACCCACCCCGATAATGGACAACGTATCTTTCTTCACTAACGACACGACTATAACAAGCGAGTCTGCCGCCAATTCTTTTGTATTGAGGGTCGCGCTTTCCACACTGTCAATCGCCTGGGAAAATCCCAGATGGGTACTAAAAAATAAGATTAACAGGAAAAGCGTTCTTTGCATGGGTGAGGGATTAATTTTGGAGTGCAAAGAAAAGGAAGTTTTTGCAGCAGGCAAACCGATTTAATTAAAGTATTTTGAGTGGTTGATTAATAGACTGTTACTGGTAAAAATTAAATTTGATGTTTAAGTGACAATCTTTGTTGCCTGTTAAAATTGTTTATCCTTTAGGTATGTAGTACATTATTAAGTGATGCTAAATTTGATTTTGTGCATTTACGCATGTGGGTAAAGCTATAATCCCACGCCTACATATTGCAAGCTGTGTGTGCTGATGACTTCCATGTTGAAGTTCATGTTCTGCAAGACGGGTCATGGCCTGAGAAGGGTTGATCTTGACCCGGTAATGAAAGGAGAGATTGAAATCTTTTTGAGTTTAGCTGTTTTAACGGCTCACCAGTGGCCTATGCCATTGAGTTAATCTTAGTAAATCCTGGTAAATTGTGGGTGCGAATGTGTAGGTTGCATGGTATGCTACAGCGGCAGTATAATGACTTAATTACATATTTTTGGTCTTTTAATTCGATAATTTAATAAATAGTACCAGGGCATAATCATGAGATCACATTGTTGAGGTTACCCCAACGGTTAGCGCTCTATCAAGAGCTGAGGCAAATAATATATTTTTAAGGGTCTATAAGTAGATATAAAAAAATTATCAATGACAACTAAAGCAAGATGAATCGATCAGCTATTATTATTTCTTTGATCGCTACTATGCTGGTTTCAAATACTGCATTGCTTATAATAGTCTTTCAGAGTCAAAATCAGCCAGTAAATTTCCTTTTTTCCGCTCTGCTGCTATTTCAAAGTTTTCTTTGTCTTCTTTTGTTAATTTCTACGGCTATTCATTTTAAAAAAGTAAAAAAACTTAATCGTTCAGCCGAATTAGAAGCAGACTTGTTTACCGCTCTAATGGACGGCATAACTGACGCCGTTTATTTTAAGGATAAGGAAAGTAAATTGATTCGTGTCAGTAAACATATGGCCATGCGATTCAAATTAAAAGAGGAGGAAATCAATGGGAAAACTGATTTTGACTTTCAGGACGCAGCACATGCAAGTGAGGCCTTTGATGATGAGCAAAATATCATGAAAACCAGAAAGGCAAAGATTGACTATGTCGAACGTGAAGTAAGGGAGGATGGTACTGAGGTGTGGGTTTCAACAACAAAAATGCCTTTGTTGGATGCGTCAAACACAGTTATTGGAACTTTTGGGATATCACGAGATATTTCAAAAATGGTAAGACTTGAAATGGCCGAGCAGGAGCGATCAAAAGCACTTGTCAGCGCTATTGAAGACGAGAGGTTAGCAAGGGAAGAGGCGGAAAAAGCTAATCTTGCCAAGAGCACTTTTCTGGCAACCATGAGTCATGAAATAAGAACCCCAATGAATGGAGTAATTGGAATGGCGTCTCTACTCATGGAAACAAATCTTGAAAATGAACAGCTGGAGTATGCAAATACTATTCGAAGTTGTGGTGAAAGTCTGCTTTCAGTTATTAATAACATTCTGGATTTTTCAAAGATAGAATCAGGGAAAATGGAGCTTGATCTGGAGGATCTGGATTTGCGGACTTGCATTGAAGAAGTTCTGGATATTTTTTCTAAAAAAGCAGCAGAAGCGAATTTAGATCTCCTCTATCAAATGGATCATGACGTTCCATCAATTATCTTCTGTGACGGGTTTAAACTAAGGCAAATACTAACTAACTTAATTGGTAATGCCGTAAAGTTTACCTCGAAGGGAGAAATATTCGTGCGTGTGCATGTGAAGAGAGCGGAAAAAAAACAACTGGAGTTGCATTTTGAAATTAAGGATTCGGGGATTGGCATTCCAGCCGATAAGTTGGAACGGTTATTCAGAGCATTTTCACAAGTAGATTCCTCTACAACCCGTAAATATGGAGGTACTGGACTTGGGCTTATCATATCAGAAAAATTAGTTAAACTAATGGGTGGTGACATCAACGTTGAAAGCGTATATGGAGAAGGCACTACGTTTTCATTCACTATTCAAACCGAGTTAGGGGGAACCTCTGTTGTCAATTATGTACACTTTAGTTCGGCGGCTCTGCACGGAATGAAGGTGCTGGTTGTAGATGATAATTCAACCAATCGGCAGGTTTTATTGACCCAGTTGCAACAATGGAAATTCTCTCCGATTTTGGCGAGTTCAGCTGAAGAAGGATTGAATATTTTATCGCACAATAAACAGATTGATCTGATTATTACAGATATGCAAATGCCAGAGATGGATGGGGTTGGGTTTGCCACAGCTGTTCGGGAAAACAATTCAAAAATTCCAATTATTCTATTGAGTTCCGTCGGTG
>JBBRKB010000113.1:0-10095 GCA_038218385.1 Cytophagales bacterium
ATACCCTGTTATCAAGGTCGAAGTAAGTTCAGCGTCTCATCCTTTCTTCACAGGCAAGAAAATGTTTGTGGATACAGCAGGACGTGTTGAGAAGTTCAATAAGAAATACGGAAAGAAGTCTCAAGAGCTTCCATCGGAATAACCCGCCCCGCCCCCTGACCCCCTAAAGGGGGAATGTGATATGACTTTAAAGAAGAAGCCCTTGGAAACGAGGGCTTTTTTTATACCCCCTTACCCCCTGAAGGGGGAAATCTTCGCGCATTCCGTGCGCTGCAACAAAGTCCCCTTTAGGGGATTTAGGGGTAGGGGATTTAGGGGTTTATCCTATTTTTGCCGTATGAACCTCATTCTCTTTGATGATCCCGCCATCAGGCCTGATCTTTTGCCTTTTACATTTACCCGACCCGTTGCCCAAGTTAGAGTTGGGATATTAACGATAGAAGAAAAGTGGGCCAAGCGATTAAATGCAAATCCTTCTTTTTTGACTGAATCATATCTACAGAAAAAATATCCCTGCAATGCTTCTGATGATAACCTGTTGATCAACGGAGCCCTTTGCCCGGATGATGAGTTGATAAAGGTGATTACAGGTTTGAAGAAAGATGAACATCTGATTCAGGGCGATGTTGTGCTGGCATCACGTCAGCGTTCTGCTTCGCTTGATACCATCAGAGAAGGCAAGACGATTGAATATGGTAGCTCCATTACATTGATTGATAAGTCGTGGAAAATATTTTTGAAGAATGCCGAGCAGATCAAGGTTGACTTTAAATTTATTACAGCAGGACGTAAGTCACACGGCATTGCAGATAAACACACCGTAGTATATGGTGAAGAAAATATTTTTGTTGAAGAAGGTGTGTCGGTGAAAGCCGCCATCATCAACGCGGAATCGGGCCCCATTTATTTAGGTAAAAAAAGCACGGTGCAAGAAGGTGCCATTATTCGGGGATCTTTCGCGCTGTGCGAAGGCGCACACATTAACATGGGAGCCAAGATGCGCGGTGACACCACGGTTGGGCCATATTCAAAAGTGGGTGGCGAAGTAAGCCTTTCTGTTATTTTTGGATACAGCAATAAATCTCACGATGGTTTTCTCGGCTGTTCGGTGATTGGCGAATGGTGTAACCTGGGAGCCGACACAAACACATCGAACCTAAAAAATAATTACGATACGGTGAAGATCTGGAATCACACGCAAGATACCTTTCTGGATACAGGCCTCCAGTTTTGCGGACTGATGATGGGCGACCATAGCAAATGCAGCATCAATACCATGTTCAATACAGGCACTGTGATAGATGTGTCGTGTAATGTTTTTGGGGATGGCTTTCCGCGAAATTATATTCCTTCTTTTTCATGGGGAGGTTCGTCAGGTTTAACTACATTCAAACTTGAAAAGGCCCTTGAAGTGGCGCAACGTGTTTTAGAAAGAAGAAACATGCCGCTGTCCGAAATAGATGTTGAAATTATGAAGACTATTTTTGAGATGAGTGCAGCTAAACGTAATCAACAATAAAAAGGAACTGCCTTCATAGAAATTTATTCTCACACCCAAAACACAACCCACACACTAGAAGCTAGCGGCTAGCAACTCGTAGCTATTTAAAATATAAGGAATGAAATTCTCCAATATCCCCGGCCTGACTGAAACAAAGCATCTGCTCATAGAAGCAGTGAAGAATAATCATGCAGCTCATGCACAGTTATTTCTGGGTGCTCCCGGTTCATTGAATTTACCTTTGGCGCTTGCTTATGCAGCTTACTTACATTGTCATAATAAAGGAGAAGATGCTTGCGGCACTTGTCCGGCCTGCTCCAAGAGTTTAAAGTATGTTCATCCGGATACGCATTTTGTTTTTCCGTTGAGCAATGTGAAGAGTGATAAAGATGAAGAAAGATTCAAGGCGGAGATCATGAAATCATGGCGCGCTTTTCTTTTGGAGCAACCGTTTGGCACATTAGACGACTGGACAAATTATTATGGTGGTGAAGACAAGCAAGCACTGATCTCACGGGAAGAAAGCAGAGAGATTATTAAATCGCTTTCGCTAAAACCTTTTGAGAGTGCGTACAAGGTCATGATCATTTGGCAACCTGAGCTCATGCATCCATCAGCCGCCAATGGCATTCTGAAAATTTTGGAGGAACCGCCTCCGCATACCTTCTTTATCCTTGTTACCAATGCGGGCGATCGATTACTTCCCACTATTCTTTCGCGAACGCAAATTGTAACGGTGCCGCTGCTTACGGATGATGATGTAGTGAAATACCTTCACGAACATGTACAAGTCGATAAGACCCGCGCGGGAAAAATTGCAACATTAACCGATGGAAACTTATCGGCTGCGATTAGATTAAGTCAGGGTGAAGAAGACAATAATTCTGTTTTCTTTCGTGAATGGATGCGCGATTGTTTGAAAAATGATTTTGGTGCTTTGCTCCTCAAGGCCGATGAATATCACCAGGCGGATAAGCTTGTGCAAAAGAACCGAATGGCACATAGCATCAACATGATGCGCGAAACACTTTTAAACAATGCAGGTGCAAAAGAAATTTTACGGTCTGTAGGAGAAGACCTTACCTTTGTTGAAAAGTTTGGAACGGTGATGAACGACGTAAAGATGATTGAGAAATCATTTCAATGGATGAACGAAGCGAGCTACCATCTGGAAAGAAATGGAAGCGCCAAGATGATTTTCCTTGATCTTTCCATCAAACTTGCCAACATTATTCAACAGAAAAATTAACGCTTAAATCATTTATGCAAAATCAAACGCTCGTTGAACGATACTTTATCTTTGATTAGAAATAAAAATTTATGAATAAAATCATACGCATCGGAACACGGGGAAGTAAGTTGGCTATGTGGCAGGCGCAACATGTAGCCGAATTGATCAAGCCTTCCGGATATTTAACAGAGATTATTCCTATTGAAACCAAGGGAGATAAAGTGTTGGATGTTGCGATTTCCAAAATAGGAAGTAAGGGCGTGTTTACCGAAGAGATCGAAGCCAAACTTTTGGATGGCTCAATCGATATTGCTGTACACAGTGCTAAAGACCTTGCTTCTGAAATTCCGGAAGAACTTGAACTGATTGCTTTCGTTGAGCGTGAAGTGGTGAACGATGCCGTAATCAGTGGAAATAAAAATTTTAAACTGAATGAAGGCCACCCCGTCATTGGAACTTCAGCGACAAGGCGTGTGGCTTTTCTGAAGCATTTCTTTCCCAACGTTACAGCAGTACCCGTGCGTGGCAACTTGCAAACACGCATCAACAAAATGAGAGAAGGAGATTGTGATGCACTCATGCTTGCGTATGTCGGTGTAAAGCGAATGGGATATGAAGACCTGATCGTTGATAAAATGGACACCAGTTATTTTGTTCCGGCAGTGGGCCAGGGATGTATTGCTGTAGAGTGTCACATGAAATTAAGTTATGATAAAAAAGAAATCATTGCCCGTTGGGTAAACCATTCTGAAACGGAAGATTGCGTGCGCACGGAGCGCGCATTTTTAAAAACCTTGCAAGGTGGTTGCAGCATTCCGGCCTTTGGCTATGCACATTTCGAAGGAAATTTTTTGTCCCTCAAAGCGGGAATCATTTCGCTTGATGGAACCCGTGTAATAAAAGTAAAAAAAACAGGACCATTGGATAGCGGAAAAGAATTGGGTGTTGCCGTAGCGCGTCAGGTGTTAGAAACTGGTGGTAGCGAGATATTAAAAGAAATTCGTGAGTCCATTCATTCTTAACACAACAATTTCAAAAGACATACGCCTGCACTTCGCGAAATGTCATTATTTTTGATCCCTTAAAAGCAAACACTTATGACCAAGTACGCATTTGGATTTTTTCTATCCGTTTATTTTATCATGACGGGCTGTGCGCAAAAGCACGACTATGTTGTTACCTTCAAAACAAAGTATGGTGACATGGTGGCCATACTCTACGATGAGACACCGAAGCATAAAGAGAATTTCATTAAGCTCGCAAAAGAGCATTACTTCGATAGCCTGTTGTTTCATCGTGTCATTGAAGGATTCATGATTCAAGGTGGTGACCCTGACTCAAAGAATGCACCATCGGGAAAACATTTGGGTAACGGCGGCCCGGGATACACGATTGACGCAGAATTCAATCCGAAATTTTTTCATGAGAAAGGTGCACTGTCAGCAGCGAGGATGGGGGATCAGGTGAACCCGAACAAAGCGTCTAGTGGAAGTCAGTTCTATATCGTGCAGGGAACCAAATACAAAGAAGCTGATTTAAAAATCGATGGTGATAAAATGGGACAAGGGTTACAGCAATATCTTCAGATGCCTGAAAACCAAAACCTCTATGATACACTTGGCAAGCTCTATCAATCAGGAAACATGGAAGCATATCAGCAAATGATCATGAGCCTTGTGCCGCAGATTGAAAAAGCTACTGGACTAAAATTAGAGAAAGAAGTGCCTGCTGATAAACTAAAAGCCTACACAACGGTGGGCGGTGCACCACATCTTGATGGGGGCTACACTGTATTTGGTAAAGTGATAAAAGGGTTGGATGTCATTGATAAAATTGCGGCTCAACCAAGAGATGGTGTAGACAGACCCACAGAAAATATTATGATGGTGGTAACGGTGGAAGAAATGTCAAAGAAAAAAATAGAGAAGGAATATGGCTACACCTATCCTGACTCAAAAACAAAATGAAAATTCTTATAACAGGTGCCAATGGATTGCTCGGTCAAAAGCTGGTTGAGTTGCTCGCTACTGATCCCATCATAAAACCAATTGCCACGGCGCGCGGTAAATTTGTGCTGCCGATCAATGTCGAGTTTCATGAAATGGACATCACCGATCCTGATAAGGTGGAGGAAGTAATCTCATTCACCACACCCGAAGTTGTTATTCATACAGCCGCCATGACGCAGGTAGATGAGTGCGAAACAAAGCGTGAAGCATGCTGGCAGGTAAATGTGATATCGGTTCAGCATATTATTAATAGTTGTGAGAAACATGGATGCCACCTTGTTCATGTTTCTACCGATTTTATTTTTGATGGCTCACATGGGCCGCTGGATGAAAACGAAAAACCTGCTCCCGTAAATTATTATGGCGAGAGCAAACTTGCTGCAGAAGAATTGGTGATCAACAGCAACATTAGCTGGAGTATTTTAAGAACGGTGCTGGTCTATGGCATCACCAATGATATGAGTCGATCCAACATTGTGCTGTGGGTGAAGAAAAATCTTGAAGAAGGAAAGTCAATCAATGTTGTGAACGATCAATTCCGAACGCCCACACTTGCTGAAGATTTAGCCATGGGATGTTTCCTCGCTGCGAAGAAAAAAGCAATCGGCATTTATAACATTTCAGGAAAGGATTTTCTTTCTCCTTATGACATTGCCCTTCAAACAGCAGAATTTTTTAAGCTCGATAAATCATTGATCAAAGCAACGGATTCAACACAATTCAAGCAACCGGCGGCGCGTCCTTTGATCACCGGTTTTATCATTGACAAGGCACGCGAGGAATTAGGCTATGAGCCACACAGCTTTATGGAAGGAATAGGTGTGCTGGCATCACAGCTCAAGCCATAGCGATTGCTACTTTATAAATTTCCTTCTCCATAATTTATCCATGAGTGGTTCGCTGCATCACTACATTCTTCCACAAAGGATTTTTTATTCTTCATTTAATTTATCTACTTGGCTCAGTTTATTAACCTAACCTAAACATGAGCACATCACAAAACCGCGGACAGTGGGGATCGAAGTTTGGTTTTATCATGGCCGCTGCTGGCTCCGCTGTTGGGCTCGGTAATATTTGGCGCTTCCCTTACATCACGGGTCAAAATGGGGGAGGGGCTTTCGTCTTCGTCTACATTATTTGTGTTATTGTTATCGGCCTTCCTCTTATGTATAACGAAATTGCCTTGGGACGATTCACTGGTAAAAATACCATTGGTGCTTTTCGTGATACCGGTAGCAATACGTTTTGGACAATCATGGGAGCCGTGCTTGCACTTTGTGTAAGTTTTTTCGTGCTTAGTTATTACAGTGTTATCGCAGGTTGGACAGTCGGCTACATTGTCAGTGAGTTCACGGATTTCATTAAGGACTTTGAAACTTTCCAGGCAACACCTTCTTATGTCATTCCTTTCTTTGCTGTGTTCATGCTGGCAACCATCACCATTGTATTGGGTGGTGTTTCAGGCGGCATTGAGCGGGCTTCGAAAATAATGATGCCCATGTTGTTCATCTTATTAATAGTAGTCATGCTGCGAAGTCTCACATTGCCTGGCGCCATGGAAGGTGTTGTCTACTACCTTACACCCGATTTTACAAAAATCACGGGCAGGGTAATATTATCGGCACTCGGTCAGGCATTTTTTTCGTTGGCTGTCGGTTGGGGAATTCTTATTACCTATGGATCATATCTTCCGAAAAATCAAAACATCGTATCAGCAGGATTGTGGATTGCCTTTATGGATACCATGGTAGCTTTTCTGGCAGGACTCATGATCTTCCCTGCCGTTTTTTCTTTTGGAAAAGATCCTGCACAAGGAACCGCCTTGGTCTTCAAAGTATTGCCTGATGTTTTTAATGCCATACCCCATGGAGGACATCTGGTAGGTGCTTTGTTTTTTCTCTTGCTCTGCATTGCAGCTCTTACATCTTCTATCTCCATGATTGAAGTTCCGGCGTCATACTTCATAGATGAAAAAAAGTGGAGCCGAAAAAAAGCAGCCTGGGTAGTGGGTGTTCTTGCTTTTATCGTGGGTATACCTTCCGCCTTATCAGGCGGATCATCTGAATTTCTCACTACCATGCAATTCAATTTCTTTGGCACCATCAAGACTGGATTTCTCGACATCATGGATGCCATCTTCGGGGAATTATTTATTGTGATTGTGGCGCTTATGACAAGCCTCTATGTGGGATGGGTGATCAAACCAACATTGATTGCTGATGAAATTTCCCGAAGCTCTTCCTTCTTTTCAAAACCCTTGATGGGCAACGTGTCTCCCGCTAAGATTTGGATATTCTTTATTAAATACGTTTGCCCGGTTGTGATTGGATTGGTTTTGCTTAGTACGATGGGGCTTCTCTAATTAAGATAAACTTTTAATTTGCCGTGCAACGGATTTGAAATTCCCAATACATTATCCATCAGTTTGTTTTAACTAAAGTCCTGTTAAGGACGAAAAAACATTGGTAGTTAAAAAAATATGGATAACCCAAGTTCCGTAGGAACGAAACACATGGAGTCTTCGTGCGCATGTAAAACATGATCTACATCTGCGCCAAATAAAATTAGAAGCCAGTGAGAAATTTCCTTTGGCGCTTCAAAGAGCATCATGATCCTGCCAGCGTGATGCTTGGGTGGCTTAGAATTGAAATATAGTTGGTGCTGAATGTAATATTAGATTAAAATTAAAACTTATCGTCCTTGCTCCCATCAATCTCAAGGTCAATCGGATGCAGGTCGAATGGTGATTTTAATACAATCGCTGAGCCATTCTCCCGCACGATAACAGGCGTTTTCAATAACGACATATCGGCCCTGAGCATCGTGAGTTTGTCGGCATCAGAAAGTGTTTTTATTTCATCTGTGTATTTTTCTGCATGCGGGTCGAACAAATCGTCAATGGGTACCTTAAGATTTTCGGCAAGTTCGGCCAGTTGTGTTTCAGTCATCGTGTTTTTACTTATATCAAGATCGTTGATAACATGTTTATCGAGGGCAGTGATCAAACCATATCCTTCACGGTCTCTTTGTTTTTCGCTATTGTAAATAAATCTCAATTCTTTTTTCTTCATGGCTGTAGGGTTAATGTATTAGATTTTTTCTTGGCAATTTACCAAAAAGAAACACATACTGGTTTCTAAATTTCTATGTAAGCATCTTATCATGTTTATAACAATATCTTTAAAACGATCACGGCCAGTAAAATCGTAGCACCTATTATACAAATCCTTTTTCCGTGCTTCCTGTCGCTTTCCGAGTATACATAGACAACCTGACCATCGGGCAACGTTTTTTTTGTTGTGGCCAGGCTTATGCCAATGAATACGCCAATAATGCCACCCAGGAGCGACATTATGTAACCTGAATAAATCAACATCCTGGATGCCTGAATGGGCTTCGCTATTTCAAGTATACGTTTTGATTTTAAATGTGCCAATACGTTGGCATCAATGTCTTCTCCTCGCTCCTGTAATATTTTTTTCGCCAGTGTGTAATCAAACTCACTCCATTCATCGGGCTTGCTTAAAATATCAAACAGTTCGTTTCCGGAAAATTTAAAGAGGTAGTAGTCGCTGTCGATGGCATTCAAATCAGGGTTCGTTTGATCAATCAGAAGGCTATCCGCTTTGGGAAAATCTTCTTTTTTTATTTTAACATAGAAGACACGGCTAAAATGTTTATGACCATAAAGTGAATCAAGGCTATCCCGATCTTCAGATACTTCAGCATCAATATTATTTTCTTGGAAGAGTTGCGTCAGCGCTTTCTGGCTTTCTCGTTCGTTAAATTTTCTATACGTGATGAATTTTTCCATAAGTGCTAGCAGCCATTTTCTAGCTAGTAGTGCGAGGTTAGGATGTGTGGAAGTTTTACTTTCATCCTATAAAGATAAGGCAATAAAAAAATCCCGGCCAATGTGACCAGGATTTTTAGCATGTATCTTATAAGAAGATTATCTCACTACATCTTGCGCACTTTTCCGCTGCCTGATGAATGACTGTTTACCTTACTAGGATCACCTTTGTAAGAAACACTTCCACTACCCGAGATGCTGGCATCTAATTCATCCTTCACATTAATTTCTACATCACCCGATCCGGAAATACGGACATTGCATGACTTGGTGGCAAAATCAGCTGCCATTAATTTTCCCGATCCACTGATAGATGTTTTTACTTTTTCTGACGAACCACTCGCACTGATTTTTCCCGATCCGCTAATACCAAATGAGGCTACACCGTTTACAACCATGGCAATGTTCGCCTTGCCCGATCCGCTTACATTGCTGTCAAAGGTTGCGCACTTGCCTTTTAAATCCATGTTGCCTGAGCCGGAAAGGTCTGCTTCCATATCGCCACTTGCATTGATTTCCATTTTTAAACTTCCTGAGCCACCTATTTTTATATCGATGTTGCTAACATTGAAAGGTGTTTCTCCTACAACATCACCGGATCCACTTAGGGAAAATCCTTCTAAGTTTTTAACGGTTATATAAACAACCAGCTTTTCATTTCCTGAATTCCAGTTCCAACCACTGCCTTTCATGCCAATGGAAAGTTTGCTGCCACTAACTTCTGTTTCAATTTTATCAAGTAATTCTGAATCTCCCTCCAACTCAATTTTTTGGGTATTGCCCTGGCGGATGAAAAGTTTGCCGTGCATGCGATAATTTATTCTGGTGAAAGAAGAAACATCGCGTGTTTGTCGCTTCTGTGCAAAGAGAACCTGTGCGGAACTGAAGAGCACGATCAAGGAAAGGATAATGGATTTTTTCATATAGTTGGTTTTTATGTTTTCAAAATTCATTCCATATAGACTACATTCTAAAAGGAAGGTTGCATGGGATGGGAGGTATTCCGTTCTTTAGACGAAAAAATTGCCCTGACAGTTACAGCGAAATGGATTACACCTATCGTACGATACAAGAACCTGCAGAGGGTGTTTACAAAGAAAAAGGAAGCAAGTTTCTGGCCTTTGCCTATCCGGTAGAAACTGAGGAGGAGGTGAAAGAAAATATTGATCGCTTGAAAAAAGAATTCTTTGATGCACGCCACAACGTGCACGAGTAGAGCTGCACGATGGTTGAGTGGAATCAGATTCTCAAAAAATGCACGCGTTCTTTTGCATTTCATAGTTCGGGGATTGCCACGTCAGCATGTATCGCGAAACGCGATACGCTTCCTCGCAATGACGTGAACCTTTAGGGTTAGTGTCGTAGCGATGTCTTCATTTGGAGACCCCGCTACGACATTCAACCATTAGTAATAAAAAAAAGCAACAGCTACGATTTTAAATATTCAACGATGCCATCGCGGATGGCAGTGAATGTTTTTACCAATGTATCTTCATTCTCT
>JBBRKB010000114.1:0-10088 GCA_038218385.1 Cytophagales bacterium
GATTCGAAAAAATAATCACGAATACGCATCGCAAAATAAATCTCGGATCGTGTAGTATCCGAAGGTATCCTCCAAACATGAACCCATGTGTTATCATGGAATAGTCCTAATGTCATATCGGTATTCCCAATATCTACGGCGAGTAACATGTTATTTGAGTTCAAGAAGTTTTTCTTTCAACATCGCCAGTCCGACACTTGCCTTCTCAGCGATCATGGTTGTCTGCGGAATGTTGCGCATTTCAGGAAGCTTCGGATCAACCACAAACTTTGGTACATAATACGGCACCTCATGGATAAGACTGGCAGCCGGGTAAACTAAAAGAGATGTGCCGACCACTAAAAATAGATCGGCCTTTGAAGCTGCTCGGGTTGCAACACCCATCATCGGCACCAGTTCGCCAAACCAAACAATGTTAGGCCGAAGCTGCGAACCGAGTTCACAAACATCGCCCATGTTCAGCTCCCACCCTTTTATTTTATATATCTTGTCTTCATCTTTTGTGCTTCTTGATTCAAACAAGCTACCGTGCAAGTGAATGACATTCGTTGACCCCGATCGTTCATGAAGATCATCAACATTCTGGGTGATGATGGTGACATCAAAATCGTTTTCAAGTTCAGCAAGGATTTCATGGCCACGGTTTGGAGAAACACCTAATGCGGTTTTTCTTCTTTGATTATAGAAGTCGAGGACTAATGCAGGATTTTTTTGAAAGCCTTCAGGTGTGGCTACATCTTCTACATTGAAACCTTCCCACAACCCATCAGCATCGCGAAAGGTTGGGATTCCACTTTCTGCGCTTATGCCAGCGCCCGTAAGTACAACGAGTTTTTTCATACTCATAATTTGAATCTATGAATTTACTCTTCTCAATATAAAGATTTGTTTAACTATTAAGTTAATGTCATTAAGTCAAAATACATTAACCGCGTATCTGCATTTTTATCTTTTGATGTAAGATACTGAAACCCATTTTTCTCATAAAAACTTAACGATGCTTTGTATGCATCAACTGTAATATATCTACACCCGGTTCGGTTCTGGGTAATGAATAATTCCTTTATATAATCCAAAATTACAGTACCAATGCCTTGACCCTTGAAAGTGTTTGACACACCCAACCGACCAATCTTTATTGCCGGATGGCTGCTGAATTTTTTACCTGTTGATTTACGGAATAATTTCTTCCATTGATTACCACTGTCTACATCTTGAATTGTAATTTTATCATTCAAGACACTAAAAAATGCTATTGTAATTTCTTTGGTCTGAAGAATATAGGTGACAGCCAATAATTTATCAAGATACGATTTTGAATCCTTTATTAAGAATTCATTTAAATCAGAATCTCCACAATCAAACGGTTTAAATTGATGCTGGTGGGTTAGGCGGATAAGGCTTGTTCCGTCAGGAAATGCCATTAAAAATTTGCAATAGCATGCATTTTGCTAAAGTTTTCACGGACTCTCACACGTTCTTTTTTATTAACGCGGATAGCATCTGAAGCCTTCATTTTTTCCCTGAATACCTGTGCATCCTCTCCTGTCAATACAGGTGTTTCTTTAATAGGTTTTGCCATTGTAAATCTTTAACAGACACAAATTTAACAAAGTTTCTTTTTCCACACCATTACCTACCAACAGTTGTCCTTTTACGACTTCTTCTTCCGACCTCCGCCAAATCTGCCTTTTTTCTCGGGCGCGGCTTCAGCCAAAGCAACACATTCTTCCAATGTTAACTCTGCAGGTTCTTTGTCTTTGGGAATCTTCACGTTCTTCTTCCCTGCTTTAATGTAAGGACCGAACCGCCCATTCAGTACCTGAATATCTTCATTGCCGTCAAATGCTTTTATTAATTTGTTGGCATCCGCCACACGCTTCGCCTCAATCAGTTCTAAGGCACGCTCAGGTGTGATGGTGTATGGATCTTCCCCTTTAGGTATGGAAACAAATTTTTTGTTATGCAGCACATACGGGCCAAAGCGACCTATGTTAGCCACTACCGGTAACTCTTCAAACAACCCAAGATCGCGAGGCATCTTCATCAATTCAAGGGCATCTGCCAAGGTAATGTTTTCAATGAATTGGCCTGGACGCAAGCTGGCAAACTTAGGTTTCTCGCCACCATTGTCATCCGGATTTTCTCCTATTTGTATGTAAGCTCCAAACTTACCCAGCTTGGCATACACATTCTTTTCTGATTTAGGATCAACACCAAGCTCACGGCTTCTGCCCACTGACGAGCGTTCCACTAGTTCCGTTTCGTTTACTTTTTTATGAAAAGGAAGGTAGAAATTATCGATCATCTTTTTCCACTCCAATTTGCCATTGGCTATTTCATCAAATTCTTGTTCAATATCAGAAGTGAATGAAAAGTCTGTTACATCCGGGAAATGTTCAACGAGAAAATCATTGACCACCATGGCTGTGTTGGTCGGGAAAAGTTTATTCTTCTCTGCACCTGTTATCTCTGTATCAGGATGAGGAGTTATCTTATCGTTTTTGAGTTTGTGTACATTATACTTTCGCTCAACACCTTCACGTATTTCTTTTACAATGTATCCACGTTTTTGTATGGTCGTAATAGTTGGTGCATACGTAGATGGTCGTCCAATACCCAGCTCTTCTAGTTTCTTCACAAGGCTCGCTTCTGTGTAGCGCGGTGGATGGCGTGTGAACACCTGCTTGGCAACCAGTTCATCCAATGTTAGATTCTGGTTTATTTTTAAGGGAGGAAGTACTTTACTGTTTTCTTCTTCGTCTTCATCATCACCAGACTCCATGTACACTTTCAGGAAGCCATCAAACTTCACTACCTCGCCATTGGCTTGCAGTATATAATCATTGGTGGATACACTGATAGACGCCGTGGTCTTCTCCAATTCCGCATCAGCCATCTGTGAGGCAATGGCTCGCTTCCAAATCAGTTCATAAAGGCGTAACCCATTCCGATCCATCTTGGGATCCACAACAGAAAAATCTGTAGGGCGTATGGCTTCGTGAGCTTCTTGAGCACTGGAAGATTTCGTTTTAAATTTTCGTGTCTGCACATATTCTTTTCCATAAGCAGAACCAATTTGTGTGACGGCACCTTGCTGAGCTTCATCAGATAAGTTCACCGAGTCGGTACGCATGTAACTGATCTTACCTGCTTCGTACAACTTCTGTGCAACCATCATGGTTTGAATAACGGAGAAGCCCAGTTTCCTTGACGCTTCTTGTTGTAAAGTAGACGTAGTAAAAGGAGGTGCAGGGGTGCGTTTTGCTGGTTTGGTTTGAAGGTCGCTGATTTTAAAGTCTGCACCTTTGCAGGATTCCAAAAATTTAATAGCCTCCTCCTCCTTTTCAAAACGTTTCGGAAGTTCTGCTACCAACTGCTTGCCTTTGCCAAGGTCAAAGATGGCATTTATCTTATACGAAGATTTTGTTTCGAATTCGTTGATCTCGCGTTCGCGATCTACGACAATACGAACCGCTACAGATTGCACACGGCCAGCTGATAAGCCTGTCGCAATCTTTTTCCAAAGAATGGGCGAAAGCTCATAGCCAACTAATCGGTCGAGCACACGCCTGGCTTGTTGCGCGTTAACAAGATCCAGATCAATCCCACGTGGACTTTCAATGGCGTTAACAATCGCTTTTTTGGTGATCTCCGTAAAGACAATACGGCGTGTTTTTTTATCATTGAGATCCAGAATCTCTTTCAAATGCCAGGAAATAGCCTCCCCTTCGCGGTCATCGTCACTCGCCAGGTAAACCAGTTCGGCTTCCTCGGCAAGTTTTTTTAGTTGTTTTATGATATCTTTCTTGTCAGGGCTTACCTCATAGGTAGGTTCATATCCATTTTCAATATCGATTGCCCCGCTTCCTTTGGGCAAGTCACGCACGTGTCCCATGCTGGAAGCTACCTTATACTCCTTACCCAGGTAGCCTTCTATTGTTTTTGCCTTTGCTGGTGACTCTACTATTACGAGGTTTTTTGCCATGTTTATTTTTGTTCGAAGTGCCCAAATATCTTCAATTTTTTAAAAAATCAAATTTCACTCGCAATAATGGCGTACCTTTTGGCGCTTAAAGAGCCAAACAATAGTGTTGCCTATGCCTAAACTGCTGTACCTCCTCCGTCACGCGCAAAGTGCTGATAAACAACCCGGTCAGACGGACAAAGAGCGTGAATTGACCCCAAAAGGAATGCAGGATTCCCTCAAAATGGGAACCTATTTGCTGCGTGAAAAAATATTATTGGATGTCCTCTACACAAGTACCGCAAACCGTGCGCAGGCCACCGCACAATTCATTTCTGACACCTTAAAACTCGATAATGAAAAAATAATAAACGATGATGAGCTGTTTCAAGCTTCCGTACGAACCTTCATGGAGTTTATTATGCAAGTGGATGAGGCCTATTCGCACATTATGTGTGTGGGACATAATCCTGTAATCTCCTATTTATCTGAATATTTATGCGGTGCTGAAATTGGAGACATGCCCACAGCGAGCCTGGTGGTAATAAAATTTACCGTCAATTCATGGAAAGACATCACGCAAGGCAGCGGTAACCTTCAAAAGTTTATAAAACCGGATTCCATTATCATTGAATAAGTCTACATATTAATCTCCATTGCTATCAAAGAGGCCATCATTGATTTTTCAAATTGGATATGGGGATTGCCTCTGCTGTTCCTTTTAATGGGTGGTGGATTGTTTTTTTCGGTCTATTCACGCTTCATTCCGTTTCGTCATTTTTCCCATGCGATAAAGATCCTTCTTGGAAAATATTCCACGGCAGGTCCCGGTGAACTGAGCCCATACGAGGCTCTTTCAACTGCCCTTGCCTCTACGGTTGGTATGGGAAACATAGCAGGTGTTGCTGTTGCCATCAGTGTGGGTGGCCCCGGTGCTATCTTTTGGATGTGGGTAAGCGCGTTTGTTGGTATGTCCACTAATTTTTTCACTTGCGCGCAGGCCAGTATGTTTCGTGGTAAAGATTCGCAAGGCATCATACAAGGCGGCCCTATGTATGTGATCACGGAGGGACTTGGCAAAGCGTGGAAACCGCTCGCTTCGTTTTTTTGCATTTGCTGTTTATTTGGAACCCTTCCTATTTTTCAGGCGAACCAATTGACACAAGCCATTCGCGATATCATCATCATTCCCTCAGGTCTTGAAGGCGCTATTCTCCATTTTGGTGAAATTGAAATCAGGGAAACGGATATCTATACCGGACTTGGGCTCACAGCTATCACATCCATTGTGGTTGTAGGTGGCATCAAACGCATAGGCAAGTGGGCAGGCAAAATGGTGCCCTTGATGATTGTGCTTTACATAGCTACCGTTGCTACTATTCTTTTTATTGAATCCCAACAGATTCCCGTATACTTAAAAATGATTCTCGACAACGCCTTTACAGCTAAAAACTTTAAAGGAGATGCTGATCCGATAACGGGCGGTCTGCTCGGAGGTCTCATTGTGTTAGGCGCAAGACGCGCTTCGTTTTCTAATGAAGCGGGTATTGGCACAGGACCGATGGCCATGGGCGCAACAAAAAGTAATGAACCCATTCGTGAAGGATTGGTGGCCATGTTAAGCCCGGCGATAGATACGATTCTGGTTTGCACCTGTACCGCCCTCGCTATACTGGTGACCGATACGTGGCAGACATCAACTTCAAATGGTGTTTCATTAACAGCAAATGCTTTTGAAGTAGCATTGCCGGGAGT
Organism: Cytophagales bacterium; assembly: GCA_038218385.1. GTDB lineage: Bacteria > Bacteroidota > Bacteroidia > Cytophagales > Cyclobacteriaceae > JBBRKB01. Next base: position 5,723 of record JBBRKB010000114.1, read on the forward strand.
GGGACATTATATTTTGATGGTGTGTATTTTCTTCTTCTCCATCACCTCATTATTTTCTTACGCCTACTACGGAACAAAAAGCACAGCCTTCCTAATCGGTGCTGACAAAGGACATTGGTACAATTATTTTTATCTCATCACCATTGTTATCGGTGCCACCTCTTCGTTATCGTTTATTATAAGCGTGATTGATGCCGCGTATGCACTGATGGCTGTGCCTACCATGATAGCTGGAGTGCTATTGGCGCCACGCGTAATGAAGGAAACGAAGTTGTATTTTGAGCGGGTTAAGGATTAGCGTTTTATTATTAATTTTCTCAAAAAAAAATATATCAATAAAGTCACAAACAAAACATCATGTGATGCCAAATTTGAATATTTCAAAGCACCCGTAGTTACTTGAATCTATGAATTCTGCTAATGATTCGAAGTGTGTCTCTAAAATTTCTGCGATTAATAACGTTCGCAAGTTGCCTGTTCTAATCCAAATTATTTTTGGTGGGAATCCATATAGGTTATTAAGTTCATTAAAATCAGAATCTTGAGTAGTAAAGTGATTCTCTTTGGCGTAATTCCATATTACTTTATCACTGGAATTAAGAAGTCCAATCGATTTTACCGTTGTTGAACTGGTGAAATTAAAAGAAAGCAACTTTAGGATTCGAGGTGAAATATTTTGATCAAAGAGCAACTTCATATGGCCAATTGATAGGTCTTATTTTCCCTATCTGCTGCATAACTCAAAACAGCGTAGATGTCGTTCTCCGTCAATTCATCAAAGTCTTCGAGAATGTCAGAAATACTCATACCTGATGCGAGCCATCCAAGAATATCACCCACGGTGATTCTCATATTCCTTATACAAGGTTTGCCACCTCTTTTTCCAGGCTCAATGGTTATTATGGATCTGTAATCTGTCATTATTTTCTCTCGAAGTTACATACACAAACACTGTTCTAATATCCACAAAAATCCTATTATTTTTCAATCCAGCAGAAACTAACTCACAATAGAAATCTTTGCAGGCTCTACTTTGGGCGTGTAGGGATAATCAAATAGTCCGTACTCTTTTATTAATTCTTGCACCCTGAAGGGTACTAATTTTTCCCACCCTTCTTCCCCCTTCTTGATCATAGCATAAACATTGTCGGAAATAATGTGCAGGTTGTTGGTGTTGGCATCTTCGATAGCCTCCATCTTGTCATTATCGAGCAGATAGCGAAAGAGACTTTTTAGGTTATCCGGAAGGTCAGTTTCAAAATCATGCAGCGTATAAAGTGTGTCAGTACCCATTTTTAATGCTGGATAAATATACAGTTTAATATTGCTGCCAAAAAGTGAAGCAATGCATTCTAATATTCCGCCACGAGTATTCTCATAGGTCTTCTCATCAAAAATTTTCTGGAGGGCGTAAACGCCTAGTATGATTCCAATTTTCTGACCTTTGGTTATCCTGGAAACATATCCAGCAAAACGATAGTACTCAAAGTAATTTGATATCATTACATTTTGCCCAAGCGCACAAATGGTATCCGCACGGTGAAGAAAATCCTTTTCATTGATATCACCCGAATGACTAAGATCATTTAAGGTTAGCTCTGCTACCATCACAATCTTAGACTTTTCTACATCGGCTTCGCGTTTGAAAAGTCTGCGTGCTGTAAATAACATATCAACATTCACATGGGTGACGGGCCTGAACCTTCCCCTGAGCACGAGTACGTTTTTCTTATATAAATATTCAGCAGGTTGAAGTACGCTTCCATCGGGACCAAACATGGCTGCTTTTGTAAGTCCGTGCTTCACAAGTTTCAGCGCCATCAATCGATTGTCAACACTTTCAAAGTCGGGGCCACTCAATCGGATGGTGTCAATCTCGATGCGTCTGGTTGTGAGTCCATCCAGAAGGGAAAGTAAAATTTCTTCGCCATCCGTAAAATGCATGCACGCATAAATCATATTGACGCCCACAATACCCAACGCAACTTGTTGAAGCAGGGGGTCGTTATCGTGCATTTTTACATGGATAACACAATCGTTGGATTCAGCATCCGGATGCAATTGAAACCGAAGGCCAAGCCAACCATGCCCTTGGTTGGTTTGCTCATAATTTAATGTCTCTACTGTATCGGCAAAGGAAAAAAACCGGGTATCGGCAATTCGGTGCGGGAGACGTTCAGGCAATAAGGTATATTCATGGGTGAGCATTTGCACCAAACGATCTTCACACACATACCGCTCACAATATCCATAAATAGCATCGCTAAATTTCATATCGTATGCAGACATGGTCTTTGCCACGGTGCCCGAAGCTCCGCCTACTTTAAAAAAATTAGCGGCTACCTCCTGCCCCGCACCAATTTCTGCAAAGGAGCCGTAAATAGCCCTTGATAAATTGATCTTAAGCGCCTTCTCCTGTGTGGTTAACTTTCTAAACTCGTCCATAATTCCTTCAATCCTTCCTGCAATATCCTCGTCAATTTATGTATTTCAGTTTGGAATGGGTCCCAAAACAGAACAATTTTTAGGTTAACAATACATCTAAACTGTTAAAGTGTTTTAGAGATTCCATTTCAGCATAAAAACAAACTAATACAAGTTAAAAACATTCCCAGCACGAGTTAGTTTTCGAGCGTCCTCAAAATGAATTTTTGATTATTAATCCGTTAAGCCTATTTTTCGAATTAAACGGAATCGTATGTCAACAAACAACAGGGGTGGTTTTGCAAGTAGAATGGGATTTATCCTGGCTGCCGCTGGATCTGCTGTTGGGTTGGGCAATATTTGGAAATTTCCCTATGAAGCAGGAAAAAATGGTGGAGCCGCTTTTCTGGTTGTTTACTTTGCCCTTACCTTTTTATTCTGCTACCCCATTATGTTGGGTGAGATAACCATTGGCCGCAATGCAGGCAAAGATGTTTATGGATCATACAAAAAGCTGGGTGGAAAATGGTGGGCTTTGCTAGGCATTTTGGGAATCTTGTGTGGCATCATGATCCTGTCCTTTTATAATGTTGTTGCCGGATGGGCCTTTGGCTACTTTCTGGAGATTTCGTTTGGGGATTTGTTGAAACACGATAACCATGAAGCGTTCTTTAACACCTATGTCATTAATTTCTGGGACAACCTGCTTTTCTCTCTTTGCTTCATGGTCATTACGGCTTACATCGTTACCAAGGGTGTAAAAAAAGGAATTGAAGCCGCATCCAAGATCATGATGCCGGCGTTGTTCCTCATCCTCTTCGTGTTGATTGGTTACAGTTTCACGCTTGAAAATGCCATGAGCGGGATTAGTTTTTACCTGTTGCCCGACTTTTCCAAGATTACGATTCAAACTGTATACACGGCTATGGGTCACGCCTTCTTTTCTCTTTCGTTGGGTATGGGTGCTTTGATCACATACGGATCGTATGTGGATAAAAAACAAAACATTTTATCATCTGCTTTTACCATCACCATCATGGACATGTCGGTGGCTTTTCTTGCTGGCCTTGTCATATTTCCGTTAGTGTTTTCGCAAGCGCAGTCGCCAGCGCAAGGACCTGCCCTTGTGTTTGTCGTGTTGCCCGGCATTTTCAATTCAATGGGACCAATCCTAGGTAAACTCGTTGGGGGATTATTTTTTCTATTGCTTTGCTTTGCAGCGTTGACCTCCACCATCTCTTTATTGGAGGTACCGGTAGCCTATTTTGTAGACGAGCGCAAATGGCCACGCAAAGTGGTAACCTGGTCCATGGCTGCATTAATTTTTATCCTCGGTCTTCCGAGTATGCTTTCTCAGGGAGCTGTGGAAGCATTCTCGAAATTATCTTTTTATCATAATAAGTCTGCACTTGATTTTGTTAGTGAAGTCTTCTCTGAGGTATTCTTACCCTTAGGGGGATTTCTGATGTGTCTTTTCATTGCGAAGCGCTGGGGCACAGAGAACATGAGCAAAGAAATCTACGAAGGAAACAGCACGTACAAAGGTTCTTTCCTGGAGAAGTATATAAACTTCACGATCAAATTTGTTTGCCCTATTCTGTTGGGTATTTTTTCACTACTTATTATTATGAATAAACTCTTTGGCCTTATTGAGTTGTAGTATGAGTAGCATTTTTAGAATCAGCTAGGCATTGCCAAAAGATTTAAGTGATCCACAAATAAATTTCGCTAAAAGCGTTTATAAAGATCACTCTAAATAGATGTTTTTATTGATCTTTTGGCGCCTAAAACCCAGTATGATCCACCTGTAAGCAGTGCAGCAGTGTTTTTTATTTTACTATTGATAGTAAATAGTAAAATAGCTAATATGTTCCATTATATTTGACTATTGACATTCAATAGTAAAATGACAGTTAAAAAATCGATTCTGGAGCTCTTTTCA